>NZ_CDWRCM010000288.1:0-2048 GCF_977927585.1 Frankia sp. CcWB2
CGAACGGCTCCCCGACGCACCCGACGCACTCGCGAGCAGCGTGGCCGCCCTGTCCCGGCAGTCCCACCTTCGATCCGCGATCATCGTCCCGTTGCTGGCCGGCCCGCACTGCCTGGGAACCGTCGGGTTCGCCGTCACCGCGGCCCGCCCCTACCGCGAGCAGGACACCCAGACCGCCACCGAACTAGGCAGCCGGATCGCAACCGCGATCGCGAACGCCCACGCCTTCGACCACCAGCGGACCGCCGCCCTGATCCTGCAACGCGCCCTGTTGCCCCGCGACATCCCCACCCTGGACGCCCTCGACCTGGCCTGGCGCTACCAGCCCGGCACCAGCGGCACCGAGGTCGGCGGCGACTGGTTCGACGTCATCCCCCTGCCGGCCGGACGGGTCGCGCTGGTCATCGGCGACGTCATGGGCCGCGGCCTGAACGCCGCCGCCGCCATGGGCCAGCTACGCACCGCCGCCCGCACCCTCGCCCGCCTCGACCTGCCCCCCGCCGCCCTGCTGACCGAACTCGACGCCGTCACCCGCAGCATCGACACCATCGCCAGTGTCGCCTACGCCATCCAGGACCCGGCCACCAGCACCCTGACCGTGGCCAACGGCGACCACCTCCCCCCCGCCCTGCGCCACCCCGACGGCACCACCGACCTCCTCGACGACCCCCATGGAATCATCCTCGGCGTCACCGAGCAGACGTTCACCGAAACCCGCCACCGCTTCCCCCCCCCTGGCTCCACCCTCGCCCTCTACACCGACGGCCTCGTCGAATCCCCCACCGTCGACATCGGCGAGGGCTGCCGACGCCTGCTGCGCATCCTCACCGAAACAGCCGACCTGTCCACCACCGCGGACCGGCTACTGACCCTCCTCAACCGCAACGACGGCTACGACGACGACGTCACCCTCCTCCTCGCCCACGCCCGATAAGATCATTACGGGTTCTCCTAGCCTCAACCATCGACGGCTGACACCTTCGGATCACAGCCGCATCTGGGTGACCTTCTCAACCCCGCTCTAGATCATGAAGGACGGCAAGGTGTCTTCGCCGTTCCCTTGCTGGAAGAAATGATCGGCAATGGTCAGTAATGGGAAGTGAGGCCTCTGGGCGGGCGGAAACACGACGGGGGCCGGAGCGCGTTCGAGTCCAGCCAGGCGTGGCCGGCGCGGCCGGTTCAGGGGGCGGTGAACGCCAGGGAGACATTGTGCCCACCGAAGCCGAAGGCGTTGGCCACGGCGGCGCGGACGGTCTCGTGGCGGGCCTGTCCGGACACGACGTCGAGCTTGATCGCCGGGTCGAGCCGGTCAAGGTTGCGTACCGGGGGTATGACGCCGTCGCGGATGCTGAGCACCGTGGCGATGGCGCCCACCGCGCCGGCGGCGCCGAGCATGTGCCCGGTCATCGACTTGGTGGCCGTGACCGCCGGATGGGTGCCGATCGTCTGAGTGATCGCCTCGGCCTCCAAGGGGTCACCGACGGGGGTAGAGGTGGCGTGGGCGTGTACGAGGCCGATATCGGTGGGGGTGAGGCCGGCGCCGGACAGTGCGGCCTCGATGGCCCTGCGCTGCCCGGCGGGGTCGGCGGTGACGATGTCGAGGGCGTCGGAGTTGGTGGCCGCGCCGGCGGCGACGGCGTACACGCGGGCGCCGCGGGCGGCGGCGAACCCGGCCCGTTCCAGGACCAGCAGGCCGGCGCCCTCGCCGAGCACGAAACCGTCACGGTCGGCGTCGAAGGGCCGGGAGGCGGCTGCCGGGTCGTCGTGCCGGGTCGACAGGGCCTTCATCTGCGCGAACGCTGCCAGCGGCAGCGTGTCGACCGGCGCCTCGACGCCGCCGGCGACCACGACGTCGGCCAGCCCGTGTTGGATCATCTCCATACCGGTGGCGATCGCCTCGGCGCCGGACGCGCAGGCGCTGACCGGGGTGCGGGCGCCGGCCTTCGCACCGAGGTCGATGCTCACCCACGCCGCCGGGCCGTTGGGCATCAGCATGATCACCGTTTGAGGGGATATCCGGCGCGCACCGGCCTGCTCCAGGATGCGGT
>NZ_CDWRCM010000288.1:2165-2729 GCF_977927585.1 Frankia sp. CcWB2
GCTGGCCCAGGGTGGACTGCACCCCGCCGTAACCGGTGCCGATGACGACCGCGAGCCGTTTGGGAGCGACCTCGGGGGATCCCGCGTCCGCCCATGCCTGCCGGGCGGTGACGATCGCCATCTGTTCACCGCGGTCGAGCTTGCGGCTGTCCTTGCGCGGCAGCGTTGCCGCGGGGTCGACGGGCAGCCGGGCGGCGAGTCGGACCGGCAGCTCCCGCGCCCATTCGTCTTCGATCACCGCGACACCCGAGGCACCCGCGACCAGCCCGTCCCAGGTGGCGGCGAGGTTGCCGCCGAGTGGAGTCATCGCACCGAGACCCGTCACCACGATCTTGTCGTAAACCACTAATTACCCCTTCCCGTCACGATGAGGGCGGAACGCCAGAAAGGCGGTTCCGATCCTTGCTCCGGATCACCTTCCCAGCTCGGGGCGCGGTCTGGACAGCTCCGCCGCTACCGATGTCGGCGGCCAGGTGTTGTGGGAACCCTACAAAGACCCGCGAGCCCTACGATGGCGAGACGGGCGCCGCCGCGGCCCACGACGCCGGACCGGCGAGGGGACGG
>NZ_CDWRCM010000288.1:3031-3440 GCF_977927585.1 Frankia sp. CcWB2
GGCGGCCGTCGCCCTCCGGCCGGAGGGCGACGGCCGCCGCACCGAGGTCGTTTCCCGGGGCTGGCCGGTGATCCGGGGGCTGGCCGGTGGTCCCGGGGCCGGTCTCAGCGGGCCGCGCGGATGGATTCCCGCAGGGAGGACAGGGTCGCCGCGAGGGCGGTCGGTTCGTAGCCGCAGTGTGCCATGCAGTTCGCGCAGCGCGGGTCGCGGCCTCGTCCGTAGGCCTCCCAGTCGGTGGTGTCAAGGAGTTCCTGGTAGGTCCTGGCGTAGCCGTCGCCCATCAGATAGCACGGCTTCTGCCAGCCGTACAGGGAGTAGGACGGAATTCCCCAGGCCGTGCACGGGAAGTCGATCTTTCCTTCGAGGAAGTCCAGAAACAGGGGGGAGTGGTTGATCCGCCAGTTCTTGC
>NZ_CDWRCM010000288.1:3734-4198 GCF_977927585.1 Frankia sp. CcWB2
GGCGGCCGTCGGCGAACGCCTTGCGGAACAGTTCCTGGGTTTCCTTGACCCCGAGGAAGCTGTCCTGGTCGGGGGCTTTCTCGTAGGCGTAGGCGGGGGAGAGCATCATCCCGTCGACGTTGAGGTCGTTGTTGAGGAAGTCCAACACCTCGATCACGGTCTGGGGGGTGTCGGTGTTGAAGAACGTGGTGTTCGTGGTGACGCGGAAGCCGCGGCGCTGCGCCTCTTTGATGTTGTCCACGGCCTGGGCGAACACGCCCGGCTTGGCCACGGACTTGTCGTGGCGTTCCTCGAGGCCATCGATGTGTACCGCGAAGGACAGGTACGGTGACGGGCGCAGCTTGTCGATCTTGCGTGGGATCAGGAGGGCGTTCGTGCACAGGTAGATGAACTCCTTACGTTTCACCAGGCCTGCCACGATGTCTTCGATCTGCGGGTGCATCAGCGGTTCGCCGCCTGCCAGG
>NZ_CDWRCM010000288.1:4683-5124 GCF_977927585.1 Frankia sp. CcWB2
CACACCACGGGGGCGCCGCACTCGTCGACGGCGGCGAGCGCCTGCTCGACGGGCATGCGCTGTTTCAGCACGTCCGCGGGATGTTGGATCTTGCCGCAGCCCTCGCAGGCGAGGTTACATGCGAACGGGGGTTCGAGTTCGAGGGTGATCGGGAACTTGTCCCGCCTGGCGAGTTTCTGCTTGAGGAGATAAGCGCCGATCCTGATTGCCTGGCGCCGCGGAATGGCCATTTTCACCCTCCTGCTGTTGGTCTTCGGTCGCCTGGTGGGTGGAGTCGCGATGCCGCGCTGTTCCGGTCAGTGACTGTTCCGGTCAGTGTAGGCGTGTGGTGCGGAGCTGGTGGATTCGGCGTGGGTCGGAGTGGGCGTGGGGTGGAACTGAGGTGGGTGTCCGGTTTGGGGGGCGGGGTGCGCTGGCGGGTTGGGGGTGATGGGGAGGGGC
>NZ_CDWRCM010000289.1:0-2500 GCF_977927585.1 Frankia sp. CcWB2
ACATCAACGCGGAATCTCATTCATTTCTCCGTCCCGTGCGCATGCTACCTATCTGATTCTGGCAGAGCCACAGCGCGCATGATGAGGCAGTCTGCCACAGGCAGAAATCCTCCTCGACGGCCGGGTCCGGGACCGGGCCGGAAAAGACATGACCGGTGGCTCGTGCCTGCGTCCGGACGGGGCGGCCCGCGGGGTGCGGCTCTCCCGGCGAGATAGCCTCTGATCTGGGACTCCGGTGAACCACCCGGCCCCAAGCGGGCGGCATCCGAAGGACGGACTACCGCATGCGGTCTCCTTGCGCTTCGACACTGCGAGATGCACCGCCCTACAGCCCCTGACGACTACCAGTTGGACGCGCCTGCCAGTGCCGGCCGCCTTCACCGGCTGTGTCCAGTGGCGGCACCGGATGCCGCGACCCCTTCGGGCCCGGCGACTAGACTTGGATCATGGCGTCGACCTGCGGATTTACCATCGGGTCGCTGATTATCCCTGGAGGGATCGCAATCTCCGATGGCTCCCGGTCGGGGGGTTTTCATGGATGTTCTTTTTGGGCGCGGTGACGTCCAGGGTGGTCATCGCCGCGGTGAGCTCGGGATCTCGGGCGCCGCCTCGGCGGGAAGGGGGTGCCGGTCAGCCGACGGGACTGACGGATTCGATGTTGGCCACGGCGAACTCGCGCTCGGCGTTGCGCAGGTGGCACCAGGAGTTCAGCCACCGGCCGAAGAGCTGGTTCGGCTGGATGCGGCGGACCGTCCGGGTGCCCTGCTTGTCCCGGTAGGCGATGACGACGTCGCTGCGGCGTTCCACCGCGTCCGCCAGCACGGCGAGTTCGGCGTCGTTCAGCCGCCCGTTTACCTCGCCGAGCCGCTGGGCGAGATTGGTCAGGAGGGTGACACCGTCGTCCTCGCCGGTGCGCAGGCGCTGGGCGAGTTCGTCGGCCGTCAGCCGCCGTCGGGTCGCCGACGGACCGGCGGGGGGCCCGCCGCGCGGTCGGGACGCCCGGGACGGCTGTGCCGAGGCCCCCCGCGGCGCCTTCCGTCCCGGCCCGCTCGTCACGATGACGGTGCCCGTCGCGTCCTCGGCGACGGGGTAGAAGCCCGTCCGGCGCAGCTCGGCGAGGACCGTGCCCAGTTCCACCGGGCTGGCCAGCACGGTGGGGGCGAGCCGGGCGAGGTGCAGCTTCGCCAGCGCCCGGGTGTGGAGGATCTCGGCGGTCGTGGGCTCGTCGGCGAGGACGGCGCTGCGCATCCCGCGGACCTGCACGTGTCCGTGCCGGCGGGCGACGTCGGCGATGAGGTATTCGAGCGGCTGCGGGAGACCGTGATCGGCTATGGTGCGTAGCTGTTCGAGCAGCTCGGTGGCGGACCATCCGGCGTCCATCGCGGCGCGGACGCTGGCGGAGGTGAACCGCCAGGTCCCGGCCGCGCCCCGGGACTCCGGCACCGCCGCGGCCCGCAGGAGCTGGGACATCGCCGCGCTGGGCTGGCCGGACACGACCGCGGTGAGATCTGACTGCAGGATCAGGCTGGACGGCGTCTCGGGCAGCAGCTCGGCGCAGCGGTCCGCCAGGTCCCGCACCGTCCTCGCGGCCTGCGCGGCGAACTCGTCCGCGGTCGAGACGATCATAAGCCCGACGGTGGCAGCCGCCGTGTCGGTGGTGCTCGGCGCGGCCTCGAGCAGAGCTTGGCCGAGCTCGGACAGGACGTCGAGGGCGAACACCCCGAGCAGCTCGGCCTCGCGGATCGCCGCCGCTACCTTGATCTTGCGGGTGGCGGCGTCGTAGCCGTGCAGGGGGAAGAACCAGTCGAGGTTCTCAGCCGTGAGCCGCACCGACCGCCCGCCGGCCGCCGCGCGGATCAGCACCCGGCGAATCTGGCCCGCCCCCGACTCGATGGGCAGGGGCGGCGGGACGTCCTTCTCGTCGGCACCCTCGCGGCTCGTCGGCGCGTGCTCCAGAGCGTGCCACGCCGCAGCCAGCGTCGCCCACTGATGGCTTGGCGACTCCCCCCGCCACTCCTGGAACCGCGAGCTCGGTGCGTAGCCGCCATCGGTGAAGGTCAGCAGGCCGGCGGCCGCGACCAGGTCGATCCACAGCGGCAGCTCGGCCAACGGTATCGACAGCCGCTTCGCCAGCCGGGCCCGTTCCCGCCCACCGACGCCTCCTCGCTTGAGCGCTACGACGGGGGCGGCGGCCTCGTCGAGCAGGGCGGTCACGGCGCGGATGGCGCCCTGTGCGGCCGCCTGGGAGCTCGACCGGACGACAGCCTCGTTCACCTCCGGCCGGGGAATGTCCGGCGGCCCGGTGAGTCCCTGGTCGTGCCTGGCCAGCCAGGCGGCGACCGCGACCTCACGGGGGAGCTCCGGCCGGTTGCCGACGCTCAGCACCAGCCCCGCGGTGATCAGCTGCCTGATGGGCTGCGCGGCTGCCCTCTGGTCGTGGACCTCCTCGAAGGGCGTGTAGGGGAACGTGTAGGGGAACGTGTAGGGGAACGTGTAGGGG
>NZ_CDWRCM010000289.1:2629-4025 GCF_977927585.1 Frankia sp. CcWB2
AAGTAGCCGCCGGCCGTGGCCAGGCGCAGGTCATCGAGTTGCTGCCTCGCCGGGGCGGGCAGGGAAGCGATGATCGTCGCGATGCGGCGGGCATCGGACATGAGTTCGGTGAGCCGCGCGGTCAGCTCGGTCTTGCGCAGGTTTTCGGCCGGAGCCCCGAGCGCCGTGACCGCCTTACGTAGATCCTCGACCAGGACGTTGTGGGCGATCTTTGCGACCGGGCGGGCGGAACTGATCTCCTCGACCCAGTGGTTGTGCAGCGGTTCCGGGAGTTGGACCACCGTGTCGATCCAGACGAGGCCGCGGGCGCACAGATCGCCCACCCCGGCGCGCACCGCGTCCGGTAACGCACCCAACAGCTCGGCCATCCGGGGTACCGTCGCGGACTGCCCCAGCAGCGCCGCCGCCTGGCCGACCCGGAGCGTGTCGCGGTTCAGCTCCCACAGCGCCGCCGCGAGCGAGTCCGGGCTTTCCAGCCGCTGCGCGAGCTGCCCGAAACCACGGGGGACCGGCTCGACCAGCACGTCCGGACGCGAGCGGAGCAGAGCGGCCAGCGCCGGCAAGTCCAGATCCGCAAGATGGTCGGCGAACGATCGTGGTGTCATCCCTTCCATTCTTATCTGCGCCGAGCGGGCACGACCGCCCGATCTGCCGGCAGCAGACACCCGAGACCACGGCCGCCCGTTCCCGATCCATCCGGATTGCGAGCAGACCGGTGGCGTCGGCGAACGGCATCGGCGCCCTCCGGGCGGTCGCCGGTACCGCGGGCCTCGCCGTCGTTGCCGGTGCGACCTCACCGGGTGCGGTCTCGTTGCCGGTGCGGCCTCACTGATAGCCGATGTGGAGGACGGTGGGGCTGGTAGGCGCATCGCTGTCGATGACGACCGTCGGCCCGTCCGGACCACCCCCGGGGCCACCGGCCCAGCCGAAGGTGAACATGTAGCTGCGCCCCGGCGCGATCCGGAGATGGGAGTTCTGATCCAGGAGGCGTTCACCGTCCACCGAAATTGACTGGACGTGCAGGATCCCCGGTCCTTTGTCGGTGATTGTCAGGTCGGTCTGCCGCCCGACGCCGCTCACCGCACCGGTCTCGTACGAAACGTTGATCATCGGGAGCGGATGATGCACCGGACGGCGGATCACGGCGCCGGCCGGCAACGCTGAGAACAGAACGAGCAGTATTGCGGTGACCATGATGGATACGGCGCGGCGGGACGGGTGCCGGGTACGGGCTGAAACGGATTGTGCGGCATCCCCCATAGCCCCGGAGCCGCCGGGGTGGACGGGCACCCGATCGAGGTGCGGGCGGCATACCGACCTGCCCGGTGAGGGGAGCATGGTTTCCTCCGCGCTGTATTTCCAGAAATCTGTCATCCCGGCTCGAGGATACTAGGGA
>NZ_CDWRCM010000290.1:0-1932 GCF_977927585.1 Frankia sp. CcWB2
CCCGGAGCAAGTCGACGTCGAAGCACGGGCCGCGGTTTTCCCGGCCGCGTCCGACCTTGCGGCACCCCCTCCCCACCACCTCGAAGATCGGCCCTGTCCCGACGATCAGCGCCACCTCGAAGATCCCGCGTCCGGTCCGATCCTGCTCGGAGTCCGATCGATGTCCCTGTCCACGGCCGTGCGTCTGCAACGCCCGCGCCCGGTCGCCTTCGCCATCGCACTCGTGCTGGCGTGGTTGCTGCTTGCTCTTGTCGCGTTCGCCCTGCGCCGCGGCCCCATCGAGGATGATCTTTCCGCCCGGGCGACCGCGGTGGTCCGGTCCACCGGCGGCGGGCACGCCCAGGTTCACGTCGAGGGGCGTGATGCGGTCGTCACCGGTTGTTTCCCGAGTGCCGCCGCCGCCGAACAGGCGCGGGCCTCGGCCGCGGTCGCCGGCACGACCTCCGCGCGTCTCGGTGACGACGTGGTCATCGCGACCGAACCCGCGCGCCCCCTGGTGCTCGCCGTGGCCGGCCGAGGACTGTCGATCACGGCGACCGTGCCCGACCGGGCGAGCCGTGCCGTGTTGCTCGCCGCCGTGGCGGACGCGAGCGGCGGGTCGGTGACCGGCGAGGTCCGGGTCGACCCGGCCGTGGCGGAGCCGCCGGTGGAGGCGGTGGCCGCCGTCGCGGCGGCGCTGCGCGGTTTCCCCGGGAACCACTCGGTCACAGTCTCCGGGACGACCGTGGCGGTGGCCGGCAGCGCCCCGGACGAGGCCACGAGGCGGCGCCTCGGCGCCCAGGTGCTGGCGGCGGCTGGTACCACCGTTCCTGATGCCACCCTGGACAACCGGCTTGTCGTCCCGGGAGAGAAGCCTGCCGCCCCGGCGGCGAAGCCCACCTCCGACGCCGGGGCCCTCGCGGCCCTACGCGCTGCCCTCGACGGTCGGAACGTGACGTTCCCGGTCGGCGCAGCGACACTGAGCCCGCCGGCCGGGTCGTGGTCCTGGTCGGCGGCCACACCGACGCCTTCGGGCCGGCGACCCTCAATCAGGCGTTGTCTCTGGACCGGGCCCGGGTGACTGCCGACTACCTGACGGACCGGGGCGTACGTCCCGACCTCATGCGCGTCGCCGGGTTCGGTTCCCGGTGGCCGGAGGCCGACAACGCCACGCCCCGGGGACGGGCGGCCAACCGTCGGGTCGAGATCGTCCCGTGGCCCGATCGCTGATTCTGGGCGAGCCCGATCCCGGCTGATCCGGTCGATCTGCAGTCCGGCCGATTTCCGGCCCAGTGTCACGGTGATGTCGCGGATGCGCGACCGTCTTGCCTGCGGCGGGTGGCCCATGGCACCCTCTGCTTAGGGAAGCCTTAGCTAAGGCTGCTCCGCAGGGTCGACTGCCCCACGGGGTCGAAGGATCATCGACAGATCGACAGGGTCGCGAACTGCCGCTTGGCCGTCCGCGTGCTGGCTGTCTCGGGCGTGGTGAGGTGCGGTGCTCGTCTGTTCATGCTTCGCGGTGTCCGACCGGATGCTACGCAATGTGATCGCGTCGGGTGCCTGCGACGTTGACGCCGTCGGCGAGCGATGTGATGCCGGGACGGGCTGTGGCGGCTGTGTAGAGGAGATCGCCGAGCTGTTGGACGAGGCGTACGCGCGCCGCGGCAGCCCGGTCGCCAGGGCGGGGTAGGGTTCCGGAGGGGTGCTGGTCACCTCGTTGTGGTACCCCGCGTGGCGGCCCGCCCGCCCGCGACCCGTACCGCCCGGACCATCCGCAACGATCGAGCTCCCGGCGCCGCGTCCCCCGCCGTTGACCGCCGCGCCCGCCGACCGGCTCCGGCTCGCCCACTATCCGCTCGTCGGCGACATCGGGTTCGACTCGGCGGTGGCCGTGACGGACGCCCCGCCGGCCGCGGGCACCTTCGCGTTCGTGGTGTTCTCCCAAGGCAGAGT
>NZ_CDWRCM010000290.1:2303-4247 GCF_977927585.1 Frankia sp. CcWB2
CCGGGTGCAGGCGGCATACCTGATGGAGGCGCTCGCCAGCCACGGTTTCGTCGTCGCGGCCCCCGATCATCCCGGTGACACGATGCTCGACGCGGCCTCCGGGCGGCAGGCGTCCCTGTTGGCCCTGGCCGCGGACCGGCTGCATGACGTCTCGGCGGTGATCGACGTCACCGAGGCCCATCGGCTCACGGTCCGTTACACGGTCGCGTTCCTGGCCCGTCGACTACGGAATGAGACCGGCTATGACCGCTATCTCGGACCGCCGGCGGACCGGCCCGCCTCCGCGGTGACCGTGCGTCGGGCCATGTGACCATCACGCTCCGACGGTGTCCCCGCGCGCGGGCACATCGGTCCACCCGCGAGCTACCGCGTGGTGGGATCACCCTTGCGCTGCCACGACGGCATATGGATGACTCACCCCGACATTGCCGGCTACCGTGGGCCAACCGGCCAAAGTCCGCCTGAGAGGTAGCATCGGCCGGTCGATCCGGCCGAGCCGCGACGCCTCGCTGGTTGCGAGGCGCGAGGTCGGCGACGGCGCTGAGTCGGCTGCGCCAGCCGGATCACGGGCGATGCCTACGGGTACAGTATGGTACCCCGTGAGGAGGTCGTGGCGATGTCCGCTCGCCAGGTGCGGCGGTTTCAGCTGGAGCGTGACGTCGATGTCTCCGGCGTCTCCGGGACGGGTGCGGTCGCGTTCGGGGCGCAGGCCCCAGACGGCACCTGCGTGCTGTGGTGGGACTCCGAACACGATTCCATCGGGATCTATCCGACAATGGAGACGCTACTCGCCATCCACGGGCACGGCGGGAGTACTCGCGTCGTCTACATCGATGCCGCCGACCAAGCCATCCCCGCGGTTCCGGGGGGTCCCGCCGCCTCGGCCGTTCCCGCCCTCTCCGCGGCGTCGCCTGTGCCGAGCCCGGCGTCGCCCGTCCCGAGCCCGGCGTCCCTGCGTGCCGCACCGTCGCTACGCCTCGGTTCCGCGGCGCGTTCGGCCGCCGCGACTCGTGGCCCGCGTCCCTCGCCGACCCGCAAGGCGCAGCCCGGGGGTGACGGCCGCTGATCAGGTCAGCGGGCGGAAGCAGGCGGTGGCCCGTTCCTGCGGGTCTACGGTGTAGAGCGCCAACGTGCCCGCCATCTCCTTCGGGTCCACGCCGTTGTCGAGCATGTGCCGGTGCAGGCCCGCCATCATGAGCAGGGCGTAATGCACCAGAATCGACGTGATGTCGGCGGGATGGCGCAGTGCCTCGCGAAACTGTTCGTCGGTCGCCACGTCGCTGGTGAGAGCGGCGAGGACGCCGAGCCGAATCCGCCCGGCGAGGTCCTCCCAGAGCTGGGCGCTTTTCGGGGCCTCCGGTCCTCGCCAGATCCCCGGGAACGCCAGGCCGGCGACGACGGCGGTCGGCTGTCGTCCCGTCCGGAGATGTATCGCGACGACCCACATCGCCATGAGCCAGCACATCCCGCGCAGGGTGTGCAGCGGATCGACGATCATCTGCTCACGGAGGTGCCGCTCGGACTGCGGGCGGCTGGCCGGAGCCAGCCAACCGCAGACGAGACGTTCGAGGCCGACGATCTGGACCATGGGCAGGTCCGCGGGGTGCGGCCGGGCCAGCGCGGCGGCCCGGTTGGACTCGGAGTCGACCAGGGCGAGCGCGCCCGGATCGGAGAGTGTCTGCCAGGCCAGACCCGCCGACGGCATGCGGCACACGGTAACGCGAAACGCAGCACACCGACCACAGCATCGGCGGCATTGTGTGGCATTCGACGGTTGCCTCACCGCCGATTCTCTGGATGCGTCGCCGTGGTTTCCGCCGGAGGACCGATGCCGCGCGCACAGCGGTCCCCGGATCCGGGAGGAGCGTTGCGAACGGTAAGCGGGCGTCCGGGGGTTCACCCCTCGCCGAGGAGGTCGAGGGGGGTGGTGGGTTGGTGGGGGGT
>NZ_CDWRCM010000291.1:0-3375 GCF_977927585.1 Frankia sp. CcWB2
TGCGCTGTCCACCGTCCCGCCGCTCCGATGGCACGCTCGCACTACGTAAAGGTGGTGAAATGTTCCTCTCGCCCGGTTGGGCCGGCCGGAACACGGGCGGTCAGTGGCGAGGGCACTCCCGGGTCACACCGGGTCCGCACTCTCGGGGCCCTACGATGCGGCTCATGGTTGACGCCGATCGTCCCGTTCCCGCCCCGGCGGGTCTCGTGCTCGCCCCGTTCCGGGCCGCACGATTTCCGTCCTCCGGGCCGGACCTCGCCCCGCTGACCTCCCCGCCCTACGACGTCATCGACGACGCCGAGCGGGCGGAACTCCAGGCGCGCGACGAGCACAACGTGGTACGGCTCATCCTCCCCGGGGAGGACTACGACGGGGCCGCCCGCACGCTGCGGGCATGGCTGGACAGCGGGGTGCTGCGTCGCGACGAGAAGGCCTCCGTCTACGTCTACGAGGAGGAGCAGGCCGGCCATGCCCAGCGCGGGCTGATCGGGGCGGTCGCGCTGACCGATCCGGATGCGGGGATCATCCTCCCGCATGAGAACACCATGGCGGGCCCGGTCTCAGACCGGTTGGCGCTGACCCGCGCGACCCGCGCGAACCTGGAACCGATCTTCCTGCTCTACGCCGGCGGCGGCGAGACCAGCCGGGTGGTCTCGATGGTGGTCGCCACGACGCCACTGGTGGAGACGTCCACGGGCGACGGGGTGACGCACCGGCTCTGGGCCATCGACGATCCGGCGGTCCTCACCGCCATCGCCGCGGACCTGCTGCCCCGGCGCGCGGTGATCGCAGACGGCCACCATCGGTACGCCACCTACCGCCAGTACCAGGCGGAACGGCACGCCGCCGGGGATGGTTCGGGTCCCTGGGACTTCGGCCTGGCCTTCCTCGTCGACGCGACCGTCTCGGGGCCCCAGGTGCACGCCATCCACCGGGTGGTGCGTGGTCTCGGGCTCGCCGAGGCAGTGCGGCGGGCCGCCGAGGTGTTCACCGTGCGTCAGCTCGCCGGGCCCGGCGAGGGCGGTACCGCTGCCGGAGGTGGTACCACTGCCGGGGATGCCGGTGGCGTGGGGCCGGCAGGCGCGGACCCGGACGCGCTGGTGGAGGAGCTGGCCAAGGCCGGGCAGGGCGGGCACGCATTCGTGGTCACCAACGGCACCGCGGCCTACCTGCTCACCGAGCCCGACCCCGACCTGCTCGCGCGTAGTCTGCCCCCCGAGCGGTCGGCGGCCTTCCGTGGACTCGACGTCACCGTCACTCATCTTGCGTTGATCGTGGACGTCTGGGGGTTGACGGACACGGTGGGCGTGGTCGACTACCACCACGACGCGCCGGCCGCGATCGCCGCGGCGGCTGCGGCGGGAGGTACCGCGCTGCTGCTCAACCCCACCCCGATCGCCGATGTGGCGGCCGTCGCCGAGGCCGGCGAGCGGATGCCGCGCAAGTCGACGTTGTTCACCCCGAAGCCGCGCACCGGACTCGTGCTGCGTCCACTCGACGACTGACCGGCGTACGCATGACCGGCGTAGGTACGGTCCGTCTCCACCGCGGACCCACCTCCCCGCAGACCCACGGATACCGCGGGCGGAGTGGCCCTCGGCCGGACGGTCCTACCCCTCGGTCTTCGTCCCCTCGGTCTCGAGGCCGGGGCCAGGGGCGTCACCATGATCAGTAAGATCATGGTCGGTAACGTCCTGATCGACATTCGCTTCGGTATTCGCCTCGGTCCCGGCGTCCGCGCCGGGACCGGCCCGATCGGAGAGCAGGAGATCCACGCCGTCCCGCGCAGCCTCCTCGCTCTCCTCGGGGAGAGGCCGACCAGTCATGATCAGATACGCGCGGGCGTCAGCGTCAGTCTCTCCTTCGTCGATCGCCGCCGTGGAGGTGAACCAGCGTGCGGCCTCCTCGGGACGACCGGCGGCAAGCAGCGCCTCGGCATAGGCGTACCAAAGACGGGCGGTCCACGGCGCGGGCGGCGTCTTGGCCGTGGCCAGATCCCGCAGCAACACGACGGCGGCCTCCGGCTGACCGAGGTCCCGGCGGGCCCCGGAGACGACGATGAGCATCTCCGCCCGAGCGGCCGGATCAAGCTGGTCGATCTGCGGATCCCGCAGGTAGGCGACGGTACGCTCCGGCCGGCCCAGCCCCCGTTCGCTGTCCGCCATCAGCGGCAGGTTGTGCGCGGAACCGTCCATCCGACGAGCGGCCCGAAGTTCCACCAGGGCCGTCGCGTACTCCCCCGCGTGGTAAGCCGCGATACCGACCGCCTCGCGCACCGCGGGCAGGCGTGGCACTCGATCGGCGGCGGCGCGGGCGTGGGCAAGCGCGCGGGCGGGATCGTCGTCGAGCAGCAGGGCGGTTGCGACGAGATGGCGGGCGATCGTGTCGGCGAGCGACGACGGCAGCCCCCGAAGGGAGCGGCGCACGTCGTGGTCCAGCAGGTCCGCGCGGGCCTCGTCGGGAAGTGGCGGAGCCGGCACCCGGGCCCGCCGGCTGCCCTGCTCAGTCTGATCTGTCCGGCCAGCCCGGTCGGTTCTGTCGGGCCGGCCCGGCCCGGTCGGACGGCCGCCGCGGGGGCCGCCGCCCCCGGGCCTGGAAGCCTCGGTGAACGGCCGGCCGCGGTGCTCGGCGCGAGCGGCGCCGTCGCGGCGGGCCCCTCCACCGCTGGTGTCCCGGGACTCCCGCGTCTCCCGGGACTCCCGGCCTCGATCGCCGCCGGGCCGCAGGCCGGCCGAGCGCGTACCCGCGGGACGGTCGCCATCGGAACGCCAGACTCTGCCGTGAGTCGGCCGTTCAGGGCCGTCGTGCCGGGGCTGCGGGCCGTCGCTGCTGGCCCGGGCCTGCTCGGGCCGATGGAATACCGAGGAGTCGCGCCCCGGTCTGCCGTGGTCGGGACGGCTAGTCGGCCTTCCGGACCGACCGGTCTCCTCCGCGCCCGGCCGACCTCGACGCTCGCGCCAAGCTGCCTCGGCGGCACCCCGGTTGCGGGCGGAGGCTCCGTTCGCGCCCCGGTCACCGCGCGGGCCGTCGGCTCGGGAGAATCGCTCACCGCCAGCCGCCGGGGCACGCCCAGCGCCAGTCCCCTCCGGACGCCGAGCCCCACCCGGGCGGCGGTCGAACGAGGAAGCCGAGGAGGAAGAGGAGCTGGAGGAACTACCGGATCCCGCATCGCCCGCACGCGGCGATCCGCCGTACCGGGTGTTGCCGTACCGGGTGTTGGAGTCCGAACCCCTGGAGCGGTCCGGCCGGCCCTGGCCCTCCGGGCCGCGGCGGAACTGGCCCGCCCCACCCCGCGTTCCACCCCGCGCACCGCTCTGCCCGCCGCCGCGCGCACCCTGGCGCGCACTCTGGTCGCCGCCGCACGCACCCTGGCCC
>NZ_CDWRCM010000291.1:3485-3974 GCF_977927585.1 Frankia sp. CcWB2
CCCTGGGAGGAGCCGCCCTGTCCGCGCGACGCGCCGGTCCCGGATCCACCGCCCCGCCTTACACTCGGGGCATCGCCACGCACCGTGCGCCCGGCGCGACGTCCCTCTGTCGGCACGCCACGATCACCTGAAGCGTCCCGATCACGCCGCTGCGGGTGTGGGGACGCGAACGGCGTCGTCCCGCCTCGCTGACTGGCTCTGTCTTCCCTCGGCATGACCGGCGACTTCCCTTTCATCCCGCATGTACCGCGGTCGCGGCTGCGGGTCCCTCGTGATCCGGATGCGCCCGCAGGCCGCCGGGCTTCCGACGCGGACACCACGGCGCCCGAAATCGTCGGCTGTGCTTCGGATGTTGCATATGTACGTCGGTCCAGGTTCACCCGGGTCCACCATGGTGCGGTGATGCCACAACCCTCAACGATACGACGTCCGGACCGGTGATGACCGGGTCCACCCGGTGGCCATCCCAAAAAAGAGCGCGTATACGAG
>NZ_CDWRCM010000292.1:0-3024 GCF_977927585.1 Frankia sp. CcWB2
AGACCCAATCACCCGTCTCAAGCCAGTCGGCCCGGTACGCGCGGTTTACACCGTCATGAACTTGGAACTTGACTTCGGAACCGTCGTCAAGGACTACCACGACCCCTCGCGCGGCTGACGCGCAGCGCAATGCAGTCGGCCAGCCCGCCGTGTCCTGTCCCTGGCCATGCGACAGCCTCGCCGCCGCGGACATCCAGTTGACCCCGACCGAGGTCGCCATGATCGAGTTTATCGGCGCGGAGGGCGCCAGCGTCGAGGGCCCACCGCAGAGGGCGTCGAGTAACCGAAACAGCCCGATGCCCTGTGCCCTGATGATGTGGACGTCGCGGACGTGATCGCCCGTGCGATGGGTGGCCCTCGTCAGCGTGGTCCTCGCCGACCCGGAACGAACACAGGCCGTGCAAACCCTGACCGCGGACGTGCTGGCCGAATACCGCTTCCGAAGCCCACACCGCACTCAGTCCATGACCCGTTCCTTCCCGACGGAGGACGACCATGACGACCCAGATCATCGCAGTCCGGCGCACGGGCATTCCGCTCGCGGGCGACCAGTTTGTGGGCTGCCTCGCCGCACCCGGTCAAACGCCGCCGACCGACGTGCCGGACACGCCACGGCTCGTCGCGCGCGGCATCACCAAATCGTTCGGGCATGTGCGGGCGCTTGGCGGTGCCGATCTGCAGATCGCGTCCGGCGAAGTCATCGGCCTGGTCGGCGACAACGGCGCCGGGAAGAGCACTCTCGTCAAGGCCCTCACCGGGGCCCTTCGCCCTGACAACGGCACCGTCGACATCGACGGGCGGCCCGCGCACCTCATGTCACCGACCGTGGCACGCACCCACGGTATCGAGGTCGTCCATCAGGACCTTGCCCTGGCACCCGACCTCGACCCGGTCGCAAACCTTTTCCTCGGCAGGGAACGATTCGCGCCCGGCCGAAGGCTGCTCGGCACGCTCGACCAGCGCGGCATGCGGCAGGCAGCGACCGAAGTTTTCGACCGGGCTGATCTGCGCCTGCTCTCGCTGGATGTCGCGGTCCGCAACCTCTCCGGCGGGCAACGGCAACTCATCTCGGTCGTCCGGGCCCTGGCGTTCTCCCGCAGCATCATCTTCATGGACGAGCCGACCGCCGCGCTCGGCGTCCGCCAGACCGAGCAGGTCGCCAAGCTGGTCAAGCAGGCAGCCGCCAGCGGCGTCGCGGTCGTCCTCATCAGCCACAACATCCCCGAGCTATTGGAAGTGGTCGACCGGATCGTCGTGATGCGACTGGGTAGCAGCGTCGCATCGATCCCGATCGGTGAGGCAACCATGGAACGGCTCGTGGGCGCGATGACGGGACTCGGCTAATGGCAATCGACCACACGACGGCAACCGACCACACGACGGCAACTGACATGGACTCCTCGCGCACCGCGGGAACGGCTCATCCCTATCGCCTGCGGAGCATCGCCAGCAATCCCGAGGTGGGCGTGCTCGCCGGGCTCGTCGCGCTGATCGTGATGTTCTGCGTGTGGCAGCCCGGTGGCTTCGCCACCGTCGGCAACCTCAAGAACCTCGTCTCGGACAGCAGTATCCTGATCGTCCTGGCTATGGCGACGACGTTTGTCATCGTCAGTGGCCAGATCGACCTCTCCATCGGCGGCATCATCGCCTTCACCGAGGTCATCACGGCCACGACGTTCCAGGCGATGGGCGGAACAGCTGGCGGCGCGGACGCCATCCTGCTCGGGTTCGTCGTCGCACTGGTGTCCGGCCTGGGCTGGGGGCTGCTGAATGGGTTGCTGGTGACGAAGCTCAAGCTCGCAGCGTTCGTGGCAACTCTCGCAACGCTCGGAATCGCGCAGGGCGCCGCCTACGTGATCAGCCGGGGAACCGACCTTGCGACGGTGCCCGCCGCGCTTACAAAAAGCGTTGGTATCGGTCGTGTCTTCGGAATCCCCACGATCGTGATCATAGCCGCTGTCGTGGTCGTCGCGGCCACCCGTTGCCTCCGCAGGACGCGCTTCGGCCGCTACACCTTCGCAATCGGATCCGATCGAATCGCAGCGCAGCGCGCCGGAGTGCAGGTCGATCTGCACACCATGAGGGTGTACGCACTGGCCGGCCTCGGGTACGGATTCGTCGCGTTCCTCAACCTCGCCCGCTTCTCCACCACAACCATCGGCGGCCACAGCACGGATGCCCTAAACGCCATCACCGCGGTCGCGCTCGGCGGAGCCAGTCTTTATGGCGGAGTCGGAAGCACCATCGGCGCACTGATCGGTGTCTTCATCCCCGCCGTACTGCAGAACGGTTTCGTCGTCGCTGGGGTCGACCCCTTCTACGCGCAGATCAGCGTCGGCGTCGCCCTCATCCTCGCCCTCTGGGGCGACCAGGTGCGCCGTTCCTACTCCAAGACCACCTGACTCCGGGTCTCCCTTCACGGCATATCTCGAAGCCGAAGCCAGAGATCGCTCGACTCTCAGTTCCTCGGTAACGCCGTGATACTTCCCCACTCACGCACCAATCAGCACCCGAAGGAATCATAGGAGTCGAAATGAAATAACTTGCGCGTTTTGAACCCTCCACAGGCCTGTGACCTGCGATGATGCTCTCGATCACGTATTTGTTACTTCATTACGTCCCCATAATGCGTACTCGACCCACCTGCCTCCGAAAGGCACCCGCCTCTGCCGCAGCCTTGGCGGTCCTGGCCGCCTTGGCCGCCTGCTCAACCTCGTCCGGATCCGATTCATCGTCCGAAACCGCCTCCGGCGGAAGCGCCGTAGCGACCGTGACTCCTGCTGCAAATGCGCCCGAAGCAGGCAGCGCAGAAGGAAAGAAGTTCATCTATGTCGCCTACAATGCACCGCTTTACGGGGGCGTATATTGCGGAGCTAAGGCGGAAGCGGAGCGGCTTGGTGCTTCGATCACAAGGCAGTACGCTGCCGAATTCACGCCCGCATCCCAGATCCCGGTTCTAAACGCCGCTTTGGCGACCAGCCCGGATGGGCTGGTAATCAGCCCGACGGATCCGAACGCCATGTA
>NZ_CDWRCM010000292.1:3250-4070 GCF_977927585.1 Frankia sp. CcWB2
CGAACCCATCAAGTCGGTGGTCGACAAGGGAATCCCCGTTGCCACCGCAATCAATAACTTGACTAACACTGATCAATTGACGGCTCAAAGCCTTGTTAATAACGAGCAGAGTGGGGCCATAGCGGCCAAGTACCTGGCCGAGAAGGCAAACGGTAAGAAGGTCAAGGTCGGCCTCATGACGTTCACTGCTGCTGACGGGGAGCGGCATGGCTTCGAATCTGAGATTAAGAAGTACGACAACATTACCTACGTTGGGGCGCAGTTCGATGCTGGCGGCGTAGCTGACACCACGAAGACCGCTGCCGCCATGCTGGCTCGTCATCCTGACCTCTTCGGCGTCTTCGGTACTGAGACTCAGGCGACAACCGGCATCGTGACGGCCGCCAAGGAGTCGAAATGAAATAACTTGCGCGTTTCGAACCCTCCACAGGCCTGTGACCTGCGATGATGCTCTCGATCACGTATTTGTTACTTCATTACGTCCCCCAAGCAGCGCGGCGCGGATCTGGAAATTGTTGGCGGTTACGGCGGTTCGGATGACACCACCATCGCCCAGTTGAACGCAGGAGAAGTCGCTGCAATCACATCTCTTCCGGAGCGGGAGATTGGCGCCAACGCGGTGGATCAGATCGTCAACAAGTTGACGGGCCGTCCGGTGGAAACGGTCGTGAACCTCGACTTCGCGCTCTACACCAAGGAGTCCCTGGCGAAGGCAGGTGTCTCGCTGGGAAACGCGCTAGCCAAGTGCTAAACGCCGCCGTTGAACTCGGCAGCGCCGATCGTGTTGCCCTGCCACTACCGCGCTATCGGCGGATGGGTG
>NZ_CDWRCM010000293.1:0-3019 GCF_977927585.1 Frankia sp. CcWB2
GGTCAACGCATCGAAACCCCATGTGCGGAAGACAGAGCTAGACGGGCTGTCGTCTCCGGCGGCCTGCGAGGTCCCGTCCGCCCAGGCCATCGACGCGTGGCTGGCAGATCTCCTCGCCGGATGGGTTCCGGCGGCATGATCGGCAGCCCCGGGCTCAGGTGGCTGCCTGGCGGGCCGCGCCCGGCGGGCGCCGGTGCGCGCGTTTCCGGCGGGAAGCGGCGGAGCTGGTCGAGTCAGTACAGTCGAACCGGCCATTGTTCCGCCGCCGTCCGCAGATGGCGGTTGCGCAGCGGGCGGCTCGTCGTGTCGCCCGATTCTGCTTACGGAGTGTGTCTGTGTCTGCTCGTCTCGTCGTGCTCGCCTCGGGAGCGGGAACCACCCTGCAGGCGATCCTCGACGCAACCGCGGACCCCGGGTTCGGCGCGGCGGTCGTGGCGGTCGGCACCGACCGCTATGGCACCGGCGCGGAACGGCGGGCCCGGGCGTCGGGGGTCCCGGTGTTCATCGTTCGTCTCGAGGACCACGCGGACCGGGATGCCTTCAACGCCGCGACGGCCGGGCGGATCGCCGAGTTCGCGCCCGATCTGTTGGTCCTGGCGGGCTACATGAAGATTCTCAGTGCCCGGGTGATCGGCCGGTTCCGGACGATCAACACCCACCCGTCGCTGCTGCCCGCCTTCCCGGGAGCCACCGCGGTGCGTGACGCGTTGACCGCCGGGGTGAAGGTCAGCGGGGTGACGGTGCACTGGGTCGACGAAGGCGTTGACACCGGTCCAATCATCACTCAGCGGGCGGTGCCGGTTGAGCCAGGCGATACCGAGCAGACACTTCATGCACGGATCCAGAGCGTCGAGCGAGGACTGTTCGTCGCGACGATCGGCGAGATCGTGCGGGCCGGGAGCGGCGACTCGGCCCCGGCCGGACCTCGACGGGGCGAGCATGGGTCTCCCGCATTGGTAGAAGTTTGGATACAGGAGGAATCATGACGTCATCGGGCGAAGGTGTGGCCGGCGAGGGCGGGGCTGTCCGCGGATCCGAGCCCGGCGAAGTGGTCCCCACCGGGCGGCGGCCGCTGCGACGGGCGCTTGTCAGCGTCTACGACAAGAGCGGGCTCGACGTCCTCGCGGAGGCGTTCCTCGTGGCCGACGTCGAGGTGGTCTCGACCGGTTCGACCGCCGACGTCCTGGCCCGTCACGGGCTGGCGGTCACACCGGTGAGCACCGTGACCGGCTTTCCGGAGGTGCTGGGCGGTCGCGTCAAGACGCTGCACCCCCACGTGCACGCCGGTCTGTTGGCCGATCTGCGTAACGCCGAGCACGCCGCGGCGCTGGCCGAACTCGACATCGCCCCGTTCGACCTGGTCGTCGTCAACCTGTATCCGTTCGCCGCGACGGTCGCCTCCGGTGCGAGCGAGGACGAGGTGATCGAGCAGATCGACATCGGCGGTCCGGCCATGATCCGCGCGGCGGCGAAGAACCATGCGTCGGTCGCCGTCGTCGTCACACCCGGCGACTACACCGAGTTGGCCGCCGCAGTCCGCGGATCCGGATATGATCTTCCCGCTCGCCGTCGGCTCGCCGCGAAGGCGTTCGCCCACACCGCGGCGTACGACATCGCCGTGTCTTCGTGGTTCGCCGGCGCCGTCGCGCCGGACGAGGTGGCGCGGGAGAGCGGATGGCCCGACGTGCTGTCCGCGCAGTGGCACCGTACGGAGGTCCTGCGTTACGGCGAGAACCCCCATCAGCGCGCCGCGCTCTACGTGGAGAGCGACGCCGGGGGTCGGCCCGGCCTCGCCTCGGCCCGTCAGCTGCACGGCAAGCAGATGTCCTACAACAACTACACCGACACCGACGCCGCCCGCCGAGCAGTGTTCGACTTCACCGAGCCCGCCGTGGCCGTGATCAAGCACGCCAACCCCTGCGGCATCGCGGTCGGCGCCACCATCGCCGAGGCCCACCGCAAGGCGCATGCCTGCGACCCGGTCTCCGCCTTCGGCGGGGTGATCGCGACCAACCGTCCGGTCTCGGTCGAGCTCGCCGAACAGATCGCGGAGATCTTCACCGAGGTCGTCGTCGCACCGGCATACGAACCCGCCGCGGTGGAGATCCTCTCCCGTAAGCCGTCGATCCGGCTGCTGGAGTGCCCGCCGCCGCCGCACCAGCGCGGGATCGAACTGCGTCAGATCAGCGGAGGCCTGCTCCTGCAGTCGCGGGACGCCGTCGAGGCGCCGGGCGACGAGCCGTCCGGATGGACGCTGGAGGCGGGATCACCTGCGGACGAGGCCCTACTGGCCGAGTTGCGGTTCGCCTGGCGGGCGGTGCGCTCGGTGAAGTCGAACGCCATCCTCCTCGCGTCCGGCGGTGCCACCGTCGGCGTCGGGATGGGCCAGGTGAACCGGGTGGACGCGGCCCGGCTCGCGGTGACCCGGGCCGGGGACCGGGCGAAGGGGGCCGTCGCCGCGAGCGACGCCTATTTCCCGTTCCCTGACGGCTTCGAGGTGCTCGCCGAGGCGGGGGTGCGGGCCGTGGTCGAACCGGGCGGGTCGGTGCGCGACGAGCTCGTCATCACGGCCGCCCGAGAGGCCGGCGTCACGCTCTACTTCAGCGGTGTCCGCCACTTCGCGCACTGACAGCGGGCCACCAGGCCGGTGGCACCGGCGTATGTTCCGCCAGCCACCGGCCGAAGCCTTTGCCGAGGAGTCGTCGGCGGCCCCGGCACGCATCTCTTCACCAGCGCATGTCTTCACCGGAATCGGCGGCCCCATCGCAGATGCCCGTCCGTACGCCGATACTCCAGTTCGATCGAAGGAGTCGACTCGCCGGTGTCGCCGGTGTCGCCGGCGATCCCGGTGCCGTCGCTCGCCACGACGCCGGGCGCCCCCGGCGCGTCGGTGCGGGTGTCCGGTCGGGCACTGGGCAGGCGTCCGGGACGCTGGTTGACCTCCGGTAGATGATCACTGTCAGGCCGATGATCGGCCTGGGACAGCGACAGTCCGGCCGCGGCCGCGCCGGGCCGGGCC
>NZ_CDWRCM010000293.1:3044-3806 GCF_977927585.1 Frankia sp. CcWB2
CGTCCGGGACGCTGGTTGACCTCCGGTAGATGATCACTGTCAGGCCGATGATCGGCCTGGGACAGCGACAGTCCGGCCGCGGCCGCGCCGGGCCGGGCTCCCGTCCGCTCGTCCGCTCCGGATGGCCATAGCGGACCGGATGGCCATAGCGGACCGGACGACTGCTGATCGGTGCCCGGTCGTCTGTCCCCGGACGTTCTGTCCCGACCCGCCGGCCGGCTGGCCTCGGTCGATGTTCCGACCGGCTCTGGTGGCTCTGGTGGTTCGTCCGTGGCGCCGCCCAACGGCGCCGTGCGCCGTTCGGTGCCCTCACTTCACGAGGCGGCGTTCGCCTCCGCGGCTGCCGAGCCCCGACGCCCGCTGGCGCTGCCGTTGGACGTCGTCGCCGTCGGGCTGGCCGCCGCCGCGAGCGCACCGCCGGGCTGGTCGCCGTTCGGCACATAGCGATGGGCGACCCAGTCCAGGGCGTCGCGCCAGCTCGCGCCGTAGAGCACCGAGATCCGATCCGCTGTCTGCCTCGCCAGCGCCTGGACGAACACTCGGTCGTCGCTGTCCAGGTGTCGGGCGTCCCCGAAGGTCTCCCAGGCCCGGAACATCAGTTCCTGCAGCTTCTTGCTGTGTGGTGATTCGTCTGTCACGTCACGCTCCATCCCACTTGGGCACTGCGGCCGGAAGTCTGCCCTAAGCCTGCATGATGCCTATAGGGGACGTAATGAAGTAACAAATACGTGATCGAGAGCATCATCGCAGGTCACAGGCCTG
>NZ_CDWRCM010000294.1:0-3704 GCF_977927585.1 Frankia sp. CcWB2
TGATGTTGAGGTGGGAGTCGGCGGCCCGCCAGCCGTCGGCGAACCGGGGGTCACGGAACCTGTCCTGCCGGGGCCGGCCGCAGCGGGGGGACCGGTCGCCGCCGCACTCCCCGCCGATCCGCGCACGCACGGCGTCGACGCCCGGCCCGCCGGAACGCCGACGCGGCGGGGCTCCGCGCTGCTGCTGTCGGGCTCGCTCGGGATGGGCCACGACGTGATGGCGCAGGCGTGCGGCGCGTCGCTCACCCGGCGCGTCACCACCCGGACCGCCGACAGCCTGCGCATGCTCGGTGGGCGTAACGGCTCCCGGGGGGAGAAGGTCTTCCGTGGCATGATCGCCGTTCCGGGCCTGTATGACGCCGTGCACTTCTCCCAGATGAGAACCGGTGGCCGGCTCGCCCAGGCCATCGAGAGGACGTCGAGCCGGTTCGTCGTCCCGGCATTGCGCGAGGAACTGGCCGCTCAGCCGACCGATCTCGTGATCTCGATCTTCGCTACCGGAGCCGCGGCGACCAGCCGGGTCAAGGCCGAGTTCCCCGGCCTGGTGACGGCGGTGTTCTCCACCGATTGCTGCGTGCACCGGCTGTGGGTACACGACAACACCGACCTCTACCTGGTCACCTCGCAGACCGCCGCCCGGTACGTGCGGCGGTTCTCGCCGAACGCGCTGATCTCGGTGGTCCCGACCCCGGTCCGGGAACCCTTCTACGACCCGCCGACTCAGGAGGAGGCGCGGGCCGCGCTCGGTATCCCCGCGGACGCTCCCTGCGTGCTGCTGATGTCCGGCTCCTGGGGGCTGGGACCGTTGGTGGAGGGTGCCGCGGCCATGGCCGCGGCGGGCATCTACGTGCTTGCGGTGGCCGGCCGCAACCAGCGGTTGGCCGCGCGGTTGACGGCTCTGTCGGAACGGCAGCACAAGGTCATCCCGTTCGGCTTTACCGATCGCGTCCCGGCGCTGATGGCGGCGAGCGACCTGGTCGTCACGTCGTCCGGGGACACCTGCAGCGAGGCTCGGGTGATCGGACGGGACCTGCTGCTCATCGACGTGGTGCCGGGGCATGGCCGGGATAACCTTCAGAAGGAACTCGAGCGAGGTCGTGCCGAGGTGACGAACACCGACCCGGTGTCGTTGACCAGATCCGCGCTCGCGTGCCTTGACCGGGTCAAGCCACCGTCGGACCGGGTGGCGATCGGCCCGCACGCGTGGGAGCAGGCATTCGGGGCGGCTCTGGCGCAGATCGGTTTCGGCGCGGACTGGTGAGGCAAACCCACGGTTCGGGACGGATCCTGAGGGCCATGATGTTGGACGGGACATGAGCAGAGCCCTGGTGATCGGTCTGCCGACCGCGGTCGTCTCGGCGGCTCTCTACGGGATCGCGCCGCTCGTCCAGGCCCGTGCTGCCCGCCGGGAGGAGGAGAGCTCGGGGCTGGGGCTTGCGCTGCTGGCCCGCCTGGTGCTGCGCCCCCTGTGGCTGATCGGCCTTGCCGTGGAGGCGGGCTCGTTCCTGCTGGAGGTGTATGCCCTGTCCGTGGCCCCGGTGGCGATGGTCGCCCCGGTGATGGCTCTCGACATGATCGTCTTTACTCTGCTGGCGCAGCGGGTGCTCGGCGAGAACATCAGCCTGACCGGCTGGCTGGGCGTGGTCGCGATGGTCGGCGGTATCGGCCTGCTCGCCTTCGCCTTCACGCACCGAGCGGAGGTCGGCAGCTCGGCCAGCACCGATGTCCTGCTGGCCTTCCTCGTCCTCGGTCTGATCTTTGCGCTGCTCTGCGCGTCCCTCGCCAACCTGGCCGTGGTGCGGGACATGGTCGCGGGCGCCGCGTTCGGATTCGGGGCCGCGGCCGGGGTCAGCTACGCCATCGCCACGCTGGCGACCCGCCAGATCGGCCTGGCGGTGAACGAACGACGGGAGGGGCAGTCCACGCTGGTGGACCTGCTCACCACCCCGACGCCCTACGTCCTCGTGCTGTTCTCCGTGCTGGCGCTCGGTCTTCAGCAGCGTGGCCTGCAGGGGCACGCCGCCGTCATCGCCTTCCCGGTGACCAGCGGGGTCTCCGCCTTCCTGCCG
The DNA here is from genome assembly GCF_977927585.1 of Frankia sp. CcWB2. NCBI lineage: Bacteria > Bacillati > Actinomycetota > Actinomycetes > Frankiales > Frankiaceae > Frankia > Frankia sp. CcWB2. Next base: position 2,070 of record NZ_CDWRCM010000294.1, read on the forward strand.
GTGACCCTGGGCCTGACGCTGTTCAACGAGCCGGCGCCCGACGGTGTCCGCCGCGTGGCGTTCATCGTCGCGATGGTGCTGGTCGCGGCCGGAATCGCCGCTCTCGGCCGCGATCGGATGGCGGCAGACCGGTCCGTGGACGAACTTGAGAGCGTGCTGCGGCCCACCCCCGACGACCGCCGATTGGAGGACGGCGTCGTCCCCCTGGACGGCCGGCCGGAGGTGGTCGAGCCGTCGGATGCGGAGCCGGGGCAGTCGGCGAGGGCCCGGGACGAAGCAGCTTCTATCGCTCGTACTGGCACGGTTGTTTACCGTAGCGGCATGTCGAAGAACTTATAGTGATGCGCCGTGTGCTTTCGGTGAGATAGTCGTCGTGGCCGGCCGCTCGGGTTCACCCCCCGATCGCCCGGGCGCCCGGCCGTCTCCCGCTTGCCCGCCTTGCACGTTCCCCGCGTCGCGCATCCGGTCGAGGTTTCCTCCGGTCGGGTCGTCGAGACGCCGCCAGCCGCATCTCGACGACCCGACTGGCTCGTCAGACCCCGAACCGCTGGAGGGCCTTGCGCACCCGCAGGTTCGCCTGCGCGAAGGAGATCTTTCCGTCCACGTAGGCCGACAGCGCCGCGCGGCGGACACGCTCGACGCGCTGATCTTCAATCGGAGTGTTGAGTAGGTTGGTCGTGGCGGTGGCCACGGCAATCACCTCCCAGTGGCAGGGAAACAGGGCACTGCAACTCGCGGGTGACCTCGGACGGCACACCGGACCGGAAGGCGGGGAACGAGGCGACGATGCCTCGGCCGATCCTTTCGACGTGAGGTCGATCCGAGATCGGAGATGAGCAGATGGATCTGGAGAGCGGGCGGACGCTGCGCTGCGCCGCCTCGCTAGGAGGGCGAGGGGATGGCGGCTCCGCGCTCCGCCCGCCCCGGATGACCGAGGACCCGGGCAGGTGCGTTATGGCGCCGCACGCGGGTAGCCGTATTGCCACATATGGTCACAGCGACTGCCCTCCTCCGCGTTGGGCGGGCGCTCGACGCCCGCGTGGCCCGTCCCGGTCGGGTGGAGGTGACCAGACGCCGACCCACCGGGCTGTGACGGGAGACCGCAGGTGCCTTGTCACCCGATCGCCTCGCGGCGAGTGACGCACTGCCGTATCCACATCACGTTACAGCCATGTAACGACCGTGACGGGACGAACGCCCGGACAACGAAGCCCGACCGAACATCTATAAGAGTGCGCGACCGGGAGGCATTGCGCAAGAGCCAACCGGCTCGTGGCGAGGCTTCCTGAACAGGCATCTCGGCCCCTCGGCCGGTGGAACGATGCCGTTGATCGAATCGTCTCCGCCTGGCGGGTCCGGCCCGGCGCCGGTCCTGGTCCCAGTCTGAAACACCAGGGCGGTGCATCCTGGCCCGGGCATCCCGGCCCGGGTAGGGGTTGACCGAGGATCATCCGGTCACCGGCGTGATCGGCGGGGTTACGGCCACCGGAGCGATATGCATCGAACCGTGGAGGAGAGTCGAAAGCGGCGGGCCCGGTCCCGGTCGCGACGTACCGGAGCGACCGGGACCGGGCCGAGGCCGACCAGCGGCGATCTCGTTCTTTTCCGATGGGATTTTTCGGTAAACATTCACCT
>NZ_CDWRCM010000295.1:0-389 GCF_977927585.1 Frankia sp. CcWB2
GGTGCTCCTGGCCTCCTATCAGGAGGAGGCGAGCCTGACGCCGCACGGCGTCCAGATGGTCCAGGACGAGTTGTGCGGCATCCTGATGGCCCGCCTGTTCAGTGAGGCCGGGTGGCAGAGACATCCCGAGCACGCCCAGGTCCCGATCGAGAAGCCGGTGTTCATCGTCGGTATGCCACGGACCGGCACCACCACCCTGCACCGGCTGCTCACCGCCGACTCGACCAACCAAGGGCTCGAACTGTGGCTGGGCTACGCTCCCCAGCCCCGGCCGGCACGCTCGACCTGGCCTACCAACCCGATCTTCCAGATGGTCCAGGGTGGCGTCGACAAGTTTGTCGAGCAACATCCCGGCTACCTGGGCATCCACAATCGCAAAGCCGGCGAGG
>NZ_CDWRCM010000295.1:711-2992 GCF_977927585.1 Frankia sp. CcWB2
CGAGGAGTGCTGGCTGTTGACCCGCCAGTCGATGGTCTCGCCGTATTTCGAGTTCACCGGGTACGTGCCGACGTACTCCGCGTGGCTGGCCGGCCGGGACTCGACCGAAGCGTACCGGCGGCATCGCCGCAACCTCCAACTGATCGGGCTGCATGACCCCGAGCGGCGCTGGGTGCTCAAATCCTCCAGTCACATGCCCTGCCTGGACGCCCTGCTGGCGACCTACCCCGACGCAATGGTGATCCAGACCCACCGCAGGCCCGCCAGTACGGTGCTGGGATCGGCGTGCAGCATGGCGAGCAAGCTTGCCGCGGGCATGTCCTCAGTTTTCCAGGGCGAGGTGATCGGCCCTGCCCTGCTCGAACTCGCCACTCGCACTCTTGCGCGATTCGCCACGGAGCGGGCCAAACACGACCAGGCCAGGTTTTACGACGTCGAATTCGACGAGTTCACCGCCGACCCGCTGGCGGTCGTCGCCGACATCTACCGCCACCTCGGATGGGACCTGGCCAACGAGGTCCGCCCGGCCATGTCGGCCGTGCTGGCCGAAGATGAACGCCTCCGTTCGCACCGCTACGACCTGGCCCAATTCGGCATCAGCGCCGAGGAAGTCGACTCCCGACTCGGCACCCTGCTCTGAACCGACCGGAACTCGGTGGCCCGGAACTCGGTGGCCCCGTCGTGGGCTGACCTGGTCTCGGCCTGCTCCATTGGCACCGTCCAGCGGTCTCGCATTTGCCCTTCCACCACCGAGCAACGAGAAGACGCCAACGCTCCTGGGCCCAACTCACCGAAATGAGGGACGATCATGACTACCTTGTCCGCGGAGCCGGCGCTGGCCCGCTGGGGTTTCTCCGAATGGGTCGAAAGCGCAAGGCGAAGCGGCGAACTGATCGCGACGCCTGAGCTTGACGACCTCAACGACGCGGTCATAAGCATCAACGGCAGAAAAGTGGTCAACTTCGCCGGCATCGGCATCCTCGGATGGCAACACGACCCGGACGTGCGCAACGTCTTCGTCGAGACGGCAATGAACTATGGAGACGTAATGAAGTAACAAATACGTGATCGAGAGCATCATCGCAGGTCACAGGCCTGTGGAGGGTTCGAAACGCGCAAGTTATTTCATTTCGACTCCTATGGCCTGGTCGTCGGCGGCTCCCGAGTGGTTCAGGGCGTCGCCCGGCCACACCTGGAACTGGAGGCGCTGGTCGCTGAGATCACCGGCCGGCAGAAATCGCTCACCTTCGCCACCGGGCTGCTGGCCAACGTCGGATTCGTGCACGCGATGAGCGCCAGGTTCTCGTTCAACAACCAGCCCGGCGTGGACAACGCCGACACGGTGTTCGTGCTCGACCGGGACAGCCACTGGAGCATGTGGAAGGCCGTTGAGCGATTCAAGTTCGGACGTAACATGATCGACTTCCGCCACAATGACATTGCCGATCTCAGGCAGGTGCTGGAGAACCTCCGCGGCCGGCGGGTCGTTGTCGGATTCTTGACCGTGTACTCCGACGGCTCGATGGCTCCGGTCGGCGAGATCCTCGACCTGTGCGACGAGTTCGGCGCGGTCAGCTTCGTCGACGACGCGAACGGCTTCATGGTCTACGGCAACGGCGGCCACCGGTTCGCCGCTGAATACGAGGAGCTGCGCCGGGCGACTTTCCTGATGGTGTCGTTCGGCAAGTCCATCGGCTTGGGCGGTGGACTTGCGGGACCGGCCGACGCTCTTGATGCGTTCCGCTTTCTGTCGGGCACGTCGGTGTTCACCAACAACATTCAGCCGCCGACCGCCGGCGCCATCGTCCATGTGCTGCGCCGGATGAGACAAGACCCGTCGGTGATGGAACGCTACCTCGACCGAGTCGACCGGCTGCGGGAGCGACTGCTCGGGATCCGCTGCACCATCAACGCCACGCCGACCTACGTCACATCGATCTCGGTGGGCTCGAACCACACCGCCGTACGCGTCCGGCAGGACTTCCTCGATCGCGGGTATCTGGTACCGATGTTCGGCTACCCGGCGGTGAACAAGAACCAGGCCGTGATCCGACTGATGGTGAACAACCGACTATCCAACGAACACCTGGATGGCTTCGTCGACACACTCGCCGAGCTCAAGCAGAAGTACGAGTTCTGAACCGGCGCTGCTCGGTCGTCCGCGAGCCGGCACCGGCAGGGCCAGAGCCGGTACCGTCCGCGGCATCCTCCAGGGCGGCCGGGGGCACGGGACGAGTCAGGGGATCATACGGCCCTGGCGATCTGATCACGGCTTGCGAGT
>NZ_CDWRCM010000295.1:3098-3956 GCF_977927585.1 Frankia sp. CcWB2
ACAGATAGGCGCGATCTTGACACTCTCACCTGACGAGCGGGTCAGCCGGACCGCCGCTGATGCGATGAAGGGGCGGGAACCTGTCCTTTTATTCGCAGGATCTCGTCGTCCGGTTCGGGTGCGGTAGGCCTGTGTCGAGCAGCGGGGTGGAACGGGCCAGCACGATGTGCTGGGAGCGTGCGGCCTGGCTGAGCCGCCGCGGCCGGCAAGGGATCGGCCGGCCGGCCAGCCCGGCGCAGGGGAAGACCAACGCCGAGCTCACGCTGGAACGCGCAGTATGAGAGCTTCTCCTTGGCCACCGCCGCGAACGCCTCGTTGATCTCGTAGAGGTTCACGTCCGCGGGGGTCAGCCCCTCCTTGCGCAACGCGGCCGCGATCGCGTTCGCGGGTTGGGACAGCAGCGAGGCGTCCGGGCCCGCGACAAAGCCATGGTGACCGATCTCAGCGAGCACGGGGAGACTGAGCTCGTTCGCCTTCACCCGGCTCATGACGACGACGGCCGCGGCACCGTCGGAGATCTGGGAAGCCGAGCCGGCGGTGATCGTGCCGTTCGGGGCGAACGCGGGGCGCAGCCTGGCCAGCGCCTCCGCCGTGGTGTCACCCCGCACGCCCTCGTCCTGCGTCACCAGCACAGGCTTGCCACGGCGCTTGGGCACCTCGACCGGGACGATCTCGTCATCAAGACGATCTCGTCATCGAACAGACCGTTCCTCATGGCAGCGGCGGCGCACCGGTGCGACCGCGCGGCGAACTCATCCTGCTCGGCTCGGCTGATGCCCTGACCCTCCATGTGTCGCTCAGTGGAGGGTCCCATGCCCGTCCAGTCGAAGGCGCAAAAGAGAGCGTCACTAGGGCATG
>NZ_CDWRCM010000296.1:0-3459 GCF_977927585.1 Frankia sp. CcWB2
ATCATGAGAGGACCAGTTCAATCACAAGTTCGCAACAGATCCAACTCCGGATCTAGATCCAGATCCGATACACACCCGTAACATGCGCCGTGCCACCATCCGGCCGGTGGGCTGCTCTGCCAGCCGATCTGCCAGCCGATGGATTCGGCGCATCCGAGCGGTGCCCCGCACGAACCACCGGCTGGTCGCGCTCGCACTGGCTACCGCCTCCGGGGGATACCGACGGCGATGACTGTGGACGGACTCCCCCACCTGGATCAGCGCGGTGTGCCGCAGCACGGCGGCACCGTCCACCAACCATCCCATCGACCATCCCGTGGGGCAGACCCACTGGTAGCCGAGTCGACGGGCCGCGCCGATGGCCGAGCCGATATCCAGCACCTCGAGGTCACCGAAAGTGCACAGTCTGGTGGATCGGCCGTACGCTTGCAGGTCCATGACCTGGACATCGGGATGTGAACGTAATCCGACCATCACTGCTTGCAGCGCCAGGCGTGACGTCGAACAGGAGAAGCCATGGGTGACCACTACAGCCAGATTGCGTGACGCACCGGGCACCCGACCGCTCCAGTGATCATGACTCGTGGTCAGGATCTCACGATCCGCCGTAGGTAGTGGCCCGTAGACGGTAGGAGCCGAGTAGGACACTCCGCTATCCTCCCCACATACCGGCCTTCGTTTCATGCCCATGACGATCGTGAGACGCCCAGCGCCGGGCATCGAGTTACTCACCGGGTCGACGCTGCCCCACCACACACCACCTGGAGGAGTCGTCTTGAGCGTCGTCCTTTTGCTCACCAACGCCCCTGGCCCGTCCGCCGAGTCGTTTCCGTCGCTTGGGCTTCTCACCCACACCGTACGGGTCGCCCCGCTCGAGGCGAGCGCGCTGCTGGACGCCCCGCCGGTGGATGTGATCGTGGTGGATGGCCGCCGGGAGCTTGTGATCGCCCGCGGTCTGTGCCGGCTGCTACGCACCACCGGGCTCACCACGCCGCTGCTGGCGCTGGTGACCGAGGGTGGGCTGGCGGCGGTGTCCGCGGACTGGGGAGTCGACGACGTCGTCCTCGATTCCGCGGGTCCCGCCGAGGTCGAGGCCCGGTTGCGGCTGTCCATCGGTCGCGTCGCCGCAGCCGGCGGCACGGCCGAAGCCGGTGTCATCCGGTCCGGCAACCTGTCGGTCGACGAGACCACATACTCGGCCAAGTTGCGGGGCCGGCCGCTCGAGCTCACCTTCAAGGAGTTCGAGCTGCTGAAGTACCTCGCGCAGCACCCGGGCCGGGTCTTCACCCGCGCCCAGCTGTTGCAGGAGGTCTGGGGTTACGACTACTACGGCGGCACCCGCACGGTGGACGTCCACGTCCGGCGGCTGCGAGCGAAGCTCGGCCCCGAGCACGAAGCGATGATCGGCACTGTTCGGCACGTCGGGTACAAGTTCGTCGCGCCGCCCATCGCGCCGCTGCCGGAGAACACCCCCGGGGAGGCCGGCCGGGTCGGCCGTGACGAGTCCCGGACCCCCGAGCGGGTCTGACGTCACCGCGGACACCCGTCCGCCGCGTGGCACCCGGTATCCCGGTACCCCGGCACCCCAGGCACCGTCAGTAGGACGGCACCGTCGGCGCGAGGCCCAGCTCCCGGCTCCGGAAGCCAGGATTCGGCCTCGCGCCCGGGTTCTCGCGTCCGGGTTCTCGACCGCACCGTCGAAGGCCACCCAGCGTCATACGGTCGTCCGGTGACCTCGCTGAGCTGGCAGCAGACCCTGAGCGCCATGGACGTGGACGACATCGTGAGCCTCCTCGCCGCCGCGGAGCGGGCGGACGGCTCCGGGCCGGTGTCCGAGGACATCCGACTGGCCCTCCGGCCCGGATTGCGGATCGGCGCGGGCCGGCACCTGCTGGCCGTGTCGGCCGCCGCGGACACGAGCGCCCCGAATATCCCGGACGCCCCTGGTGACCAGGACGCCGCGGACACGTCGACCATGCCGGGCCGCACCCCCGCCCGGCGGATCATCGGCTACGCCCATCTGGGCGGCGTGGACCAGGCGCGGCAGGCCGAGGTGGTCGTCCATCCCGACCACCGCGGGCGCGGCGTCGGCACAGCCCTGGTAGGCGGACTGACCGAGGCCCTCGCGGCGCCGTCGTCCCGCCTCGACATCTGGGCCCACGGCGACCTGCCGGCCGCCGCGGCATTGGCTACCCGGCTCACGTTCACTCGCACGAGGGTGCTGCTCCAGCTTCGGCGACCGCTGGCGACCGGGACGCCCCTGCCGGACCCCCGGCTGCCGGCCGGTGTGACGGTCCGCACCTTCGTCCCCGACCAGGACGACCAGGCCTGGCTGGCCGTCAACGCGGCCGCCTTCGCTGATCATCCGGAGCAGGGCCGGTGGGCCCTGGACGATCTGGCCCGGCGCCGGGCCGAGCCGTGGTTCGACCCGCGTGGCTTCTTCCTCGCCGAGCGCGACGGCGCACCCGTCGGCTTCCACTGGACGAAGGTGCACGAGACCGACCAGACGCCGCCACGGAACGCGCAGCCGGGGCCCATCGGCGAGGTCTACGTGGTGGGCGTGCTCCCGGGCGCGGGCGGCGCGGGACTCGGCCCGGCACTCACCCTGATCGGCCTGCGGCATCTGCAGGCCGAGGGGCTCGACTCGGTCCTGCTGTACGTGGACGAGGACAACGTCCGCGCCGTGCGGATGTACACCGGACTCGGCTTCATCACCTACGTCCGCGACGTCTCCTACCACTGGGAGAGGCCGTCCACGGGTTGATCCGGCCTGGTCCGGAAGACCCCCGCGGCTCAGGGGCCGGAAGGCCCCCGTGACTCAGGCGCCCTGACGGGTCGCCAAGCCGCGCGCGGGGGCGGAGTCGCCGTGATCGACGTCTATCACGACACTCAGGTTCGTGACATGCAGCAGGCGATAGGCATCCTCGTTGAGGTTACGCAGCACGAGGCGGCCACCGGCCGACCGCTGACGCTGGTGGGCGAACAGGATGACCGCCAACCCCTGCGAGTCGAGGAAGCTCACCTGCTCCAGATCCACGATGATCTCTTTGACTCCGGCGACCCGTGCGTCGAGCAGTGCCTCGCGCAGGGGATCCAGGGACGAATAGTCGATGTCGCCGGCCGGATACACGACGATGGCATCACGGTCGGTCACCTCAACCCGCACGCTTGGCTCCATGGCTCCGCTTGCGACCGGACGGCGTGAGCGCCACGGGAAGCCGGCCGGGCTGCCTCCCGCGTCGCGCCGCGCCTTTGGGCAAGCGCGACCATGGCGCCGTACCCCGACCTAGGTACTTCCACACGCGGCCGACCCCCGCCGGGGGCGACTTCTCACCGCACGCTCGTCAGCACGCCTGTCCGCGCCCCGCCCGTCGTCATCCGCCCGTCCGTCCCGCATGCTCCCCGCCGCGCGGGATGGGATGACGAGCTGCCCGATGAGAGCGTCTACGCATGGACATC
>NZ_CDWRCM010000297.1:0-3442 GCF_977927585.1 Frankia sp. CcWB2
CAGGAGCCCGAATCCTCGTCTACGGCACACGAAGATGATGTCCGTTACCGGCTCCACGATGCCGCCTCCGGAACCGGCACCGGCACCGGCAGCAGGAACCGGAAAACCGTGCCGGTGCCGACGGCACTGGACACCTCGACCCGGCCGCCGTGGGCGGCGGCGGTCGCCGCGACGATGGACAGCCCCAGCCCGTTGCCGCCAGGCCCCCGTGCCCGGCTGTCCGCGGCCCGGTAGAAGCGGTCGAACACGTGCTCGGCAACCTCCGGTGGCATGCCCGGCCCGTGGTCGATGACGTGAAGCTCCGCGCCCCCGGGGGTCCCGGGGGCGGCGGGGCCGGTCGGCGCGGCGCCCGCCGGCAGCGCGTGCAGCCGCACCTCGATCGGCGTCTCGGGCGGGGTGTGGACGCGGGCGTTGGTCAGGAGGTTGCCGGCGAGCTGGCGCAGCGCGTTCTCGTCGCCGAGGACGACGCAGCTCGCCGGGAGCTCGGCGCTCACCGGGCGCTCGGGGGCCGCGACCCGCAGGTCGGCGACGGCGTCGCGGACGAGCCTGGCAAAGTCGATCTCGGCCCGCCGCATCGGTCGCTGCTCGTCGAGGTGGGCCAGGTACAGCAGGTCGTCGACGAGGGTGCTCATCCGGGCGGTCTCCTCCTGGACCCGGCGTAGCGCGTCATCCGCGTCGACCGCCGTCACCATTCCGCCGCGCAGCAGATCGGCGTAGCCGCGGATCGAGGTCAACGGCGTCCGCAGCTCGTGGGAGGCGTCGGCGGCGAAGCGGCGGAGCTGCTCCTGGGAGGCGACCCGGGCGGCGAACGCGGCCTGGATCTGGCCGAGCATCGTGTTGAGGGCCATGGCGAGCTGACCGGTCTCCGAACGGGCCGACCCCGCCGGCACCCGCCGGTCGAGATCCCCCCCCGGCGATCGCCGACGCGGTGGAGATCATCTGACGCAGTGGGCGCAGGCCACGGGTCAGCCACACCCAGGCGAGCACGGCGATCGCGGCGAGCACCGCGAGACCCACCGCCACTTCGATCATCACCAGTCGGTGGACCGTCTCCGCGACCGGCTTCAGCGGCAGCGCGACGAGAACCCGTGGCCCGCGCGGACTGTCCCGGACGACCGCTCGGTACCGCTCCCGGTCGGCGATGACGGTGAACGGTGCGGCACCCCGGTCCCCGGCGGCGTCCAGCAGGGGCGTAGCCGGCGGCGTGGGAGTCACCGAACCCGCGATGCGCAGCACCGTCCCGTCCGTCCGCCGGATCTCCACCAGGTAGTCGGTCGGCGCCACGGCCCGCTCCACCCCGGCCCGGCCCAGCGCCTCCCACCGGGACAGATAGGCAGCAGCCGGCAGGCCGCCCAGCACCCGCGCGCGGGTGAGCTGCTGGTCGATCCGGTCGTCCAGGTAGGCACGCAGCGCGAACACGCTCGCCCCACCCACGATGACCAGTCCCAGTGCGGTCAGCGCGATCAGGCCGGACATCAGCTTCAGGCGGAGCGTCACCGGTTGGACCCCGCCACCGGAAGGCGCAGCACGTAGCCAAAACCACGCTGGGTGTGGATGAGAGACGGGCCGTGCCGGCCGAGCTTGCGCCGCAGGTAGCTGACGTACTGGTCCACGATGGTCGGCTCGCCCGCGTAGTCGTAGCTCCACACCGCGTCGAGGATCTGGGTCCTGGACAGCACCCGGTTGGGGTTGGTCAGGAAGTACCGCAGCAGGGAGAACTCCGTCGGCGACAGGTCGATCGGCTCCCCGGCGCGGCGGACGAGATGGGCGTCCGGGTCGAGTTCCACGTCGGCGAACCGCAGCGGGGACGGCGGCACGGGTGCCGGCTCGGCCGGCGGAGGTGACGTCCGGCGCAGCACGGCCCGGACCCGGGCGACGAGCTCGTCGACGGCGAACGGCTTGGTGACGTAGTCGTCGCCGCCGTAGGTGAGGCCGGCGATCTTGTCCCGGTGGGCGTTGCGCGCGCTCAGGTAGACGACGGGTACCGGGTGCCCGTCCGCGCGCAACATCCGGCAGATCTCGAAGCCGTCGATGTCGGGCAGCATCACATCAAGGATCATCAGATCCGGCCGGGCCTCGACGGCCAACTCGAGCGCCGCCCGACCGGTGGTCGCGGTCAGAACGTCGAAACCATGGAAACGTAACGCCATCCGCAGCAGATCGACGATGTTCGGCTCATCGTCGACAACCAGCACACGCGGGGCAGTGGACATGTCCGGCTCCCTGGACGCGACCTCGATGCAGCGGGTGGACGGCGATGCGGGCGGCGATGTCGACATCGTCCGCGTCGAGTTCATCCGAGCATCATGAGAGTTCGGTGTGAGCCGGATGCCGACCGGGCGCGCCGGGACTGTCCGGCCGGGCGTCCTCGCCGGGCCTGGCAAGGATGCCCGCTCCCGCAGCGGGACTGCCTCGGCGGAACAGTTCCACGCTCGGTAATCCACACCCGCGGGACATGGTTAACACATGATCCCTCTGGAACAGTTCCCCAATGAAATCACTCACGGACATCGACCTGATACGCGATCTGGAGCCCGTCGCCGAGGCCAACCTGAACCGGCATCTCGGCGTCGCCGCCGAATGGATGCCGCACGAGTACGTACCCTGGGGCGAGGGCCGCGACTTCGACAGTCTCCCCTGGGAGCCCGGGCAGTCGAAGCTTTCCAAGATCGCGCAGATCGCGTTCGAGGTCAACCTGCTGACCGAGGACAACCTGCCGAGCTACCACCGGGAGATCGCGGACGCGTTCGGCCGGGACGGCGCCTGGGGAAGCTGGGTGCACCGGTGGACCGCCGAAGAGGGGCGCCACTCCATAGCGATGCGCGACTACCTCCTGGTCACCCGGGCGGTGGACCCGATCGCCCTCGAACGCAACCGCATGTACCAGATGGGCAAGGGCTACGACAGCCGGGACAAGTCCCCGCTGGAGGCAACGGCGTACGTCTCCTTCCAGGAACTGGCGACCCGGGTGAGCCACCGCAACACTGGCCGTTTCTGCGGGGAACCGATCGCCGAGAAGCTGCTCACGCGGGTGGCGACGGACGAGAACCTGCACATGATCTTCTATCGGAACGTGATCGCGGGGGCGCTGGAGCTCGACCCCTCGCGTACCGTGGTGGCCATCCGCGACGAGCTCGTCAACTTCCAGATGCCCGGCACCGGCATCCGTGACTTCGGCCGCAAGGCGATCCAGATCGCCCGGGCCGGCATCTACAACCTGCGCATCCACCACGACGACGTGGTGCTGCCGATCCTGCGTCACTGGCGGTTCTTCGACCTGGAGGGCCTGAATGGCGAGGCTGAGAAGGCCCGCGAGGAGGTCTCCGCCTTCGTCACCGGGCTCGACGCCCTCGCGACGCAGCAGGAAGCGAAGCTGGCGCGGACCACGGAACGTGCCACCCGGCGAGCCGAGGCGTTGGCCTCGGCCTAACGCATAACCTGT
>NZ_CDWRCM010000298.1:0-3434 GCF_977927585.1 Frankia sp. CcWB2
GCGTCCAGAAATGGACCTTCCCGAGCCGGTCGTTCATCATCCGGCCCGTGACCTTCGGGAACCAGAAGTAGGTGCCGCCGAAGGCGGCGAACACCACGGTCCCGAAGACGACGTAGTGGAAGTGGCCGACGACGAAGTAGCTGTCGCTGACGTGGAAGTCGATCGGCGGGCTGGCCAGCAGCACCCCGGTCAGGCCACCGAACAGGAAGGTCACCAGGAAACCGACCGCGAATAGCATCGGCGTCTCGAAGGTGAGCTGCCCGTGCCACATCGTGCCGATCCAGTTGAAGAACTTGATCCCGGTCGGCACCGCGATGAGGAACGACATCAGCGCGAAGAAGGGCAGCAGCACCGCGCCGGTGACGAACATGTGGTGCGCCCACACCACGACGGACAGGGCTCCGATGCCGATGGTGGCGAAGACCAGGCCCTTGTAGCCGAACAGCGGCTTGCGGGAGAAAACCGGCAGGATCTCGCTGATGACGCCGAAGAACGGCAGGGCGATGATGTAGACCTCGGGGTGGCCGAAGTACCAGAACAGGTGCTGCCAGAGCAGCGCGCCACCGTTGGCGGCGTCGAACACGTGCGCGCCGAAGCGCCGGTCGGCCTCCAGGGCGAGCAGCGCCGCGGCGAGCACGGGGAAGGCGATCAGCACGAGGATCGAGGTCGCCAGGAAGGTCCAGCAGAAGATCGGCAGCCGGAACATCGTCATGCCCGGGGCCCGCATCGTCAGGATCGTTGTGATCATGTTGACGGCGCCGAGGATGGTACCGACACCGGAGACCGCGAGACCCACGACCCACAGGTCGGAGCCCACTCCCGGCGAGTACACCTTGCTGTTCAATGGCGAGTAGGCGAACCAGCCGAAGGACGCGGTGCCGTCCGGGGTCAGGAACCCGAAGATCACCGCCAGGCTGCCGAACAGGAAGAACCAGTAGGACATCGCGTTCAGCCGCGGGAACGCCACGTCCGGCGCGCCGATCTGCAGCGGCACCAGGAAGTTCGCGAACGCGAACGCCAGTGGGGTGGCGAACATGAGCAGCATCAGTGTGCCGTGCAGCGTGAAAAACTGGTTGTACTGCTCGTTGGAGAAGTACTGCAGCCCCGGGCGGGCGAGTTCCGCCCGCATCATCACGGCCAGGACACCGGCGAAGAGGAAGAACCCGAACGACGTGACGGCGTACAGGATGGCGATGTCCTTGTGGGACGTCGTCCGCAGATAGCCGAGCAAAGGGGTACGTGGCCTGGTGTGCGCGGCGACGACATCCACCGGCTGCGTCCCGCTATCCGCTGCTCCGCCCGGTTCTCTCGGTTGGTGTAGAATCGTCACGTTCGGCTCCCGATGTTCGTCGTCCGCACGGCGCCAGAATGCGCGTGGAAAGCGGCGGACGGGCCGGGGAAAGGCTAACGTGGCGACCGGTGTCCTGGCCGTAGAACCGTCGAGTTTCTTCGGATTTATTCGCGATGCGCAGGCCGGCGAGGCCACCCGGCGGAGGTCATCCGGTGGTCGAATTCCCGTGCCTTTTCCGATGAATCGGGTGGAAAGCGGTCGGCAGTGCGGGCCGGCAGGGCCGGAGCGTGCTGTCGCCGCACGCTCGCTCTCAGGCCGGCCGCGCGCCGGGCCGCCCGTTCTCGACCACCCAGGTGGCATCCGTGGACGTGGGCGAGTGGCGATGTCGGCGACGACCCGCATGTCCGCGCGCCATTCGTCCGGGGTGACGCGAACGCGTGTGTAACCTCGCCGGTCACCGCGAAAATACCGGACATGCGGGTTGAGCCGGGCATTGTTCCGCCGGACGAAGTCCTCGCTGACGAGGAAGAAGGCCGAGCTGATCGAGGTGCAGACGAACTCCGTCGCGACGACCGGCGTCTCGGGCCGGTCGAAATCGACCCGGAGGTCGTTCACCCAGGCGCAGTGGATGTCACCGGAGAGCACCACCGGGTTGCGCACGCCGCTGTCGCGGATCTCCGACAGCAACCGGGCCCGGTAGGGGCCGTACCCGTCGTTCTGATCCAGGTTGGCCAGCCGTGGTCCCTCGCCGAGGGGTAGCTGCCCGTTCAGCTGGGCCAGCATCGTCTGCTGGGCGAGGACGTTCCAGCGGGTCCGCGACGTGGTCAGGCCGTCGCGCAACCAGCGTTCCTGGGCGGTGCCGGCCATGGTGCCGGCCGTGTTGTCCCGGCCCAGGGCGGCGAGCCCGATGCCCTGCGGGGAGTCGCCGGGCTGCCTGGTCCGGTACTGCCGGGTGTCCATGACGTTGAACGTCACCAGGTTCCCGAACGCGAACCGCCGGTAGATCCGCATGTCGGGCGATCCCGGATTCAGCTCCGCCCGGATCGGCATGTGTTCGTAGTACGCCTGGTAGGCGGCGGCACGCTGGCGGGCGAACGCCGCGGGATCCTGCCGTTGCTCCCCGGTGTCGCCGGCCTCGTCGACCAGCCCGGCGTAGTTGTTCTCGACCTCGTGGTCGTCCCAGGTGACGACCCAGGGGGCCACGTGATGAGCGGCCTGCAGGGCAGGATCGGACTTGTACTGGCCGTACCGGTTGCGGCAGTCCGCCAGCGTCTGGAGTTGGTCCAGGCCGGGCCGCTGCGGGGTGGTGTGCCGCCGGTCCGGATAGGTGCTCCTCGGGTCATACTCGTAGATGTAGTCGCCGACGTGGACGACGAGGTCCGGCGCGTCGGCGGCGATGCCGTCGAAGGCCGGCCAATACCCGTTCTGGAAGTCCTGGCATGAGGCCAGCGCGAAGGTCAGGGCACCGCCGGCCGATTCCGGTCCCCTCCCGGGGGCTGCGGCCGTCCGGGTCCGGCCGACCGGACTGAGCACGGTGCCGGCACGGAACCGGTAGAAGTAGTCACGCTCCGGCGCGAGTCCGCGGACGTCGACGTGGACGGAATGCGCGAACGCCGCCTGCGCGGTCTGCGTGCCGGCGCGCACCACATCGCGGAAACCCTCGTCCGTCGCGATCTGCCAGTCGATCTCAATGTCCCGCGTGGGCATGCCGCCGCCCTCGGTCGGCCTCGGTGCGAGCCGGGTCCAGAGGATGACGCCGTCCGGCAACGGGTCGCCGCTGGCGACCCCGAGCCCGAAGACCCCGTCGGTGACGCCCGCGATCGGGGTGGGCGCCCGCAGGGCCGGCAGCGGGGGTCGGGATCGAACCGCCGGAGCCGCTGCAGGCCGCCAGGCTCGCCCCGCCCAGCGCGGCGCCCCCCAGCCCGAGGCCGCTGAGCAGGACGGCACGGCGGCGTGGACCGGCCCCCGGGTTCGTCCCGTGGCCGGACCGGGCGGCGGCGCGAGGACCGGTACCCGGATCGGCGCGTGCCGACGGATCGGTGCCGGCCGGTCGACCAGTCTGACCGGTGGCGGCTGACGGCGAGGGCGCCCGCGGGAATCGGCGGGAACGCGGAGAACCGGCCGCGGCGTCACGGGTCACAAC
>NZ_CDWRCM010000299.1:0-3416 GCF_977927585.1 Frankia sp. CcWB2
ACAACAAGCTAGCCGTCCGCTACGAAGCAACAGCCACCATCGCCGCGATCAACAAATGGCTGCCCCGATAAACTTCCCAAACAGGCCCTAGCCGACACGATTCGGGGTTACTGGCGCTGGGCCCTGCGGATCGCCGAGACTGCCCGCTACGATCACACCGACGCCTCATCCGGGTGGTCAACCGGGCGGTCGACGTCCGCACCGACAAGGTCGACGAACTGGTCCGCTTCGTCGACGCCTGCCGGTCGACGACCCTGGACACCCCGTAGGACTCTGCCAGGACCACCACGGCAGCAGTGGCCCGTCCTACGAAGCGGCGGCCGGTGAATGTGGGGGGCCTGAGCACGGTCTGCGATCCCTGGACCGTGCTCAGGTCCCCACAACTCGGCCGCCGAAGCGGTCAGGGCATCGCCTCCACCAGCGCCTGCCGGATGTCGGAGTTCCGGTTGAACTCCCGGCCGAGAACACTGCCGAGCGCCTTGCGGATCTTCATCTGGAGCTGTTCCAGCGTATCCGGATCGGAAACCTGCAAGAACACCTCGAACGCGGTGTCAATGGTCTCGTGGCCCTGAAGGTCTTCGAGCAGGCGGTGCTTGAATTCCCCCACCGGATGCTTGATCCGGTTGTTCGACATGTAGAAGTGGAACGTCTCCAACACGGATACAAGATCGTGCGGATTCCGCTCCATCCGGCGCTTCGCGAAGTACATGAACTCCCGGGCATGACCGGCTTCGTCCCGGCTGGCGCGCAGCATGAGGTCCGCCAGCACCGGCTCGCGCACCCATTCCGACATCGTCCGGTAGACCGTGTTCACCGTCATCTCCGAGATGACGTTGGTGATCAGAGTGGCGCTGGGCGTGGTACCCGGTACGTAGGGCTCGCGCAACGCCTCGATCCGGCGCTGGTCGATCTGGGCGTCCACCGCCTGCAGCCACGCCCGGAAGGCGTAGTGGTGCTGGAGCTCCTGGTAGCCCCAGATGTTCACGAAGGCAGAGCAGTCGTAATCGTCGATGAACTCGTTGAGAAAGCCGTGCACCGCTGCGATGGAGGTGGCCTCGCCCATGACCGCGCCCTTGACCAGCGCGATGTACTCGGGCTGGATGAGATCCCTGCGGATCTCGTCCAACGGCAGGTCGACCAGCTTCCACTGCAGCCGCTCATAGTGCTGGAATACGTCGAAGCTATGCGCGTTCTCGATGGTGTCGGAGGTCGCCATGCTGGAATCTCCCCTGGCCCGGTCCCGTCGACCTGTGCAGACTCGTTTCTATTTCACCACAATTAGTTTGACAATATCGGCGGCCGGTCATTGCATCATCCCATCGATCGATGGGAACAGGCTATCGTACCCACGACAAAGTCCCTGGATTTTTATGATGTTCTCGTCCAGGATTCCGGGAAGATTAACCCACGAGTCGATCCGGCGGGCCGACAATACCCATGGCTGCTCTGGCTCCATGAACCTGCTCCATGCACCTGCTCCATGAACCGCGCGAAAACCGCGCGAGAGACCAGGTAAGAGGGAGTTCATGTGACACCTGCTGCGCACGCTGCTGACGCGGGTCAAGAAGCTGGAGCTGCCTGGAACCGCTCAGTGACAGCCTCCAAGGCAAGCCGGACGTCAGCTTCCGCGGCCTTGCAGGACTCCCTGTCGCCCCGCGGTAGCCGCGGGCACGCTGCCGTCCTCGGCGCCGGGATGGCCGGACTCCTCGCGGCCCGGGTGACGGCCGAGTTCTTCGACCGGGTGACGATCATCGAACGAGATGACCTCACCACCGAGGGTACTCGCCGCGGCGTGGCGCAGGGATCCCACCTGCACGCCCTCACCGAACGAGGCCGGTTGTGCCTGGAGGAGCTGTTCCCCGGGTTCACCGACACCGTGACCGGCCACGGTGCGCCCCGCGTCCACATGCTCGTCGAGACCCGGTGGTACGTCCGCGGGCTGCGGTTGTACCCCACCGACACCGGGCTTACCTCCCTGCTGGCGAGCCGGCCGCTGCTGGAGGGCGTGCTGCGGGAGGCCGTACTCGCTCGTTCCCAGGTCCGCCTGCTGCAGCGGGTGCGCGCCGTTGGGCTGGTGGCGCGGCCCGGCCCGGGCGGCCCGGGCGAACCCGGCCGGATCGTCGGGGTCCGGGTCGAACGCCTCGATGGCGGCCCGCGGCCAGACGACGCCCGAGTCAACGGCTCCAGCACCCGGCCCGACAGCAGCACCCGGCCTGACGGGGTACGCCCTGCGGATGCGCACCTCGACGGCGGCGAGGTCATCGAGGCGGATCTGGTCGTCGATGCGACCGGCCGCGGCTCCCGGGCAGCGGACTGGCTCGCCGCGCACGGGCTGCCCGTGCCCGTGCGGGAGCAGGTCGACGTCGACCTCGGCTACGCCTCCCGCGTCTACCGGCGACGCGCGAGCGACCTCGACGGCCAACGCGCGGTTATCATCTCGACGATTCCCGGGCTGCGCGGCGGTGGCGCCGTCGCGCAGGAGGACGATCGGTGGATCGTCACCCTGGCCGGCATGCTCGGCGAGCATCCGCCCACCGACCCGGACGGGTTCGCCCGCTTCGCGGCGACCCTGCCCGCTCCCGACATCGCCCGGCTCATCGCCGACGCCGAGCCGCTCGGGGACCCGACCCCCTACCGCTTCCGCGGATCGGTGCGACGCCCGTACGCACGCCTGCGCGAGCCCAGCGCCGGCTTCGTCGCCCTCGGGGACGCGGTGTGCACCCTCAACCCGCTGTACGCCCAAGGGATGACGGTCGCGGCCCAGCAGGCGCTGGCGCTGCGGGACGCCCTGTGGGATACGCCGGACGCGCTCGGCCCACCCGCCGCCCGCACCGGCACCTCCGCCCGCATCGACGCCTCCGCCCGCGCCGGCACCGATCTGCCCCGGCGGTTCTTCACCGCCGCGGCCGTTCCCGCCGACCTGGCCTGGTCCCTGGCCACCGGAAATGATCTAGGATACCCACAGGTGCAGGGACGGCGCACCCCGCGGATCAGGCTGGTCAACGCCTACCTGCCCCACGTGCACGCCGCCGCGCACACCGACCCGGTGGTGGCCCGGGTGTTCATGCGGATCATCAATCTGGTCGAACCGCCATCGGCACTGCTGCGACCGGACGTCCTCACCCGGGTGCTACGCGCCCGCCGCTCCCCCGCGGCGGACCGGAGCCCGACCCCGAACGGATCTGGTCACCGAAGATGACCAGATCCGTTCGGGGCTCTCGCGGGCACCGATCCGCGTCGACGGCGTGGGATGCGTTGCCCGGCCGGAACCCGGATCAGCTCCGAAGGGAGGGTGCTACGGGTCCCGGGCCGGGAATCCCCGCCTCAGCTACTGGGCTGGGCGGGGTTCACGGGTGGACAGCACTCGCGCTCATGGCCGCGGCGACACGTTCATGGTGTTTCGCCGCGTAGTACTC
>NZ_CDWRCM010000300.1:0-1872 GCF_977927585.1 Frankia sp. CcWB2
GTTCTGGCAGGCCACCGCCCCCACCGTCCCCGTACCAAAGAATGGATCAAGCACCACGCCCGGAACAGTCGGAGCCTCGCAGTCGCACCGGATGAAGTCGCCCGCCTCACGTACCGTCGCCGCTTCCTGATCTTTTGCGTTCCACAGCTTCCGCACGGTGTATTGCCGTTTCCAGCCCTGGCCGCAGGCCGTGCATACGACTTCGGGGCAGGTCGCCAAGAGCGGTCGTCGGATCAAGCCCGGCGGGAAGGTGGCGAAGTGTGCTCCCCGGAAATTGCCCGCCGCGTGCTGCCACACATCCCCGGGGTTCTTCCCCAGCGGATGCCCCGGCTGCCCTTCGGGCCGTTCCCGCCGCAGGCCCTCGTTGTTTGCCGCGAGCGGCCCTCGATACGTCGGCTTGGCGTACTCGGCCTTGGCCGCCTTCTTTCCACCGCCGGAGCGATGCGGCTCCCGGATAGCGTCCAGGTCGAAGAAATACCGGGGGCCGCGCGTGAGGAAGTACACCACTTCATAGGTGAGGGTCAGGCGGTCAGAGATTGACGAGGGCATGGGGTTCGTCTTGCTCCAAATCACCTTATTGCGGACAATCCAGCCGTCCGCCGACAGCGCCAGCACCAGCCGCTCCGGCGCCAGGAGCACCCCCTTCGGCGGCGCCCCGTACTTGGAGTGCCTCGAAAAACTGTCGCCCAGGTTCAGCCAGACGTTGCCCGTCTGCTTGATCACCCGGGCCAGCTGGCGGAAGACTGGCAGAAGGCCCGCTACCCAGTCGTCCACCGTGGCCTCAAGGCCTAGTTGATCATCCACCCCGTAATCCCTCAGGGCGTAGTAGGGCGGGCTGGTGATCACACTGTCCACCGAGGCCGGTGGCAACTCCGCCAGGCGGGTGGCGGCATCGCCGGTCAGGATGATGTTGCGGGGTAGCTCCATCATTCCGCCGCCCCCTGGATCATCCGGCCTGCGGCCTCGTCCGAGGTAGCGACGGTGAACAATTGCCAGGTATCGGCAGGCAGACGGCCCAGGACGGCCAAGAGCTGCCGCCGACGGCCTTCATCCGGCACCACCCACAGCACGCGGGGAAAGACCTCGCCCTCCCGGCCGGACTGCCAGTACTTGATGTACAGCTCCGCTTTGCGCCGGATCGTCGGCAGCGACTCCGTCGCCCGGTCTACCTCCACCATCCAGGTGTCTTCGTACCGGCCCAGCCGCAAGGCCACACGGGCATCCGGCTTGATCACCATCCGCCCGGCGGGGCCGGAAAAACTGCGCCAGCTGGCTGGTTCCGCCTGGAAGCGCGCCACCACCAGCCGTCCGGCGGCTTCGGCTTTGCGCAAGGCGGTGTACAGCTCTGTCACCGCCAGGGAGTGCGCCAGGAACAAGGAGCCCACCGGCCAGGGCCGCTGCCACCGCGACCGCTCCGGGTCCAAGATGCGCAAGGCCGCCACGTCGAGGGTGTAGACGAAGCCCGCAGAGCCTGCCCGCACGCCGCCGATCCGCCGGGGCAGCCGCGCGAGGAGCCGCCGCGCCACCATCCCGGCCAGCACCTCCCTGCCCCGCCGCGCCGAGACGCCCGCCAGATGCAACCGC
Organism: Frankia sp. CcWB2; assembly: GCF_977927585.1. Taxonomy (NCBI): domain Bacteria; kingdom Bacillati; phylum Actinomycetota; class Actinomycetes; order Frankiales; family Frankiaceae; genus Frankia; species Frankia sp. CcWB2. The sequence continues at coordinate 1,585 of NZ_CDWRCM010000300.1, forward strand.
ACCAACTGCGCCCCGGTGGCCACGCGCACCACGGATAGCGTCGTAAGGATCTCTCGCTCCCGAGGCGGGATGGTCGCAGCCAGTGCCGCCACTTGACGGGAGGTGACATATGCCCGGCTCATGAATTCACCCCACGAAGAAGCCAGGGAGTCGTCTGCACATTTGGCCCGGAAACCGCACCCCACCACGGCAAACGCGCAGGTCTACTCGACGCGACCGGCACAGCGGCCGGAAGTGCCCGCCTCATTCGGACACCTCCCGGCGGCCGACCCGTCCGGCGGGCTTGGT
>NZ_CDWRCM010000300.1:1986-3430 GCF_977927585.1 Frankia sp. CcWB2
ACCGTCATGGCGTGCCCGGATGGCGGCTTCCACCTCGTCCCGGTCTCGCCCGAAGCGATCCCGCGAGGCGGCCCGCACGATGTTGGCCTGTCCCGTAGCCGGAGGCGGCAGCAGCGTCACGCCGGTGGCAGGTGGGGCCACCCGCGCCCCGGCCGACAGCGACACCACAACCTCATACGCACCCAGCCCCTGCAAGTCCGCTGCCCCCAGATGCGGCGCCAGCTCCTTGGCGAGCCGCCCAGCGTCTGACGCAGCCGCCTGGAAGATCACCCGGCTGCGGGCATTGGCCAGGACTGCTTCCCGAAGGTCCGCCGACAGCTGCCCCAGATGTTGATGGGCCAAGGTCATACCGAGTCCCAGGCCCCTGGCCTGCGCCAACACATCGGCCACGCCCATCGGGAGGTTCAGGAAGTCCTGAAATTCATCGATGTAGAAAAAGGTGGTTGGCCGCCGGTCTGCTGCGACGGCAGCCCGAGCTTGTACGGCTTGCCACACTCTGGCTACAACCAGTGATCCAACGAGCGCCGCTGCTTCCTCCCCCAGCACACCCTTGGTCAGGGGCACGAGCACGATGCGCCGTTGGGCCAAGGCCTCGGCCAGATCCAGCCGGGGTTGGGCCTGCCCCAGCACGTTGCGTACCCGGCGGCGCAGCAGAAAGGCGCGCAATTTATTCATAACGGGACCAATCGCCTGGGCACGCTCCGCGTCGCTCATGGCTTCGTAGGCCGCCCAGAACGGACCGAGGGCTACCGGGTCATCGACCTTCGCCACCAGCCGCCGCCGGAAATTGGCATCCGTCAGGATCAGCGGCACTTCGGTGAGAGTCATCCCCGGCTCGCTCGCCAGCGTGATCATCGAAGCCCTCAAAATATCGTCCGTGCGCGGCCCTCAAAAGGCTTTATAGAGCTGGTGGAATATCCCCACGATTTGGTCGGCGGCCAGTTCCGGCGCGCGGTGGCTACCGGATAGCAGGTTCAGGCCCACCGGCCGGGCCTCGTCCGCCGAGTCGAGGATGACCACCTCGTCCCGGCGCTTCTCTGGCACCCGGTCGAGGACATCACTTACAAGATCGCCTTTCGGGTCCAAGACGATCACCCCGCGCCCGGCCTGCATATCGCCAGTAATCATCCCTAGCAGCAATGTAGATTTCCCGGTACCTGTCGGCCCCACCACATGTACATGCCGTAGTGAGTCCGTGACCGAAAGCGCCAAGGATCGCTGCACCCCGGGGAAGGTAGACCGCGCCACAATCCGCGGACCGCTTGGGATGTCGGCGGAGGGGGCCAACTGCCGGGTGCCGCCCAGCCGCAGGCCCGGCAGCATCACGGAACCCAAGGGGAAGGCGACGAGCGCCGACAGTTCGGCGGTGTTCAGCACGAGCGGGAACGTCACCACCGGCAAGCGGTGGGCGCTCATGTCAGCGGCTACCCGGCTCCGGCCGAGG
>NZ_CDWRCM010000301.1:0-3291 GCF_977927585.1 Frankia sp. CcWB2
CTCCTCACCCGATGATCACCGGCGGGCCAGAAGAATCACAAGATCAGCGACAGATCCACGCGGCGGGCTTAGCCCGGCCGTCGCCGGGAAGGTCATGCGGCGAGGCGTGCCGGGAGCGGCCTGGGACGCACCGATATCAACAGTGGCCGGACTCGCTTTGCCGGGCGGAATGTTGCGGGATGTCCCAAGCAGGCCGCGCCGCGCCCGTGGGCCGGTCGGGGAGGCAGCCATGACGCAGTCAGCCTCGGGTCCCGAGCAGTTCGACCCGGGTTCCATCGCAGCCGACTCCGAACGGTCGTGGTACCGCGAGGATGCTCCCCTGGAACCCGCGGAGATGCTTGACAGCGACGATCTCGGCTCGACGGATGCCGGCCGAGATCCATTGGACGACAGTTGGGATGCACCCGACAGACCGAGTGCCGGCGTCCGCTATCCGAGCACACCACGTGAGGAGCGTGCGGGGTCGTCCTTCGATCGGCAACTCGCCGCGGAAACGCCGGACGCCGACCCCTACCTGGAAGCCGAGCGGCGGGAGTCCGGGGCTGTTCTCGACGCCGACGCATACGGCGAGGGGACGACGACCCTCGCGGAGGATTACGACGCGAACTTCGCCGTTCCCAGCATCGTCACGCCGGACGTGGGTGCGCGCACGGCTGAGGAGGGCGCCCTGCACCTGGAATGAGGGCGCTCTGCGTGCTCGCGAGAATACGAAGTACTCGTGAGAATACGAAACGCCGATGGTTCGGTCGACGGTCCAACCGGCTCCCGGTTGGACCGTCGGTTGCGACAGACGGTTGCCACGGAGGGCCGGCTCAGGCCGGGGCCGACCCAGGCAGGTCCGGAACGCCACCGGCGGCTTCCCGCCTGCGGTAGGCAAGGCCCGCGAAGACCTCCATGGCGACGCGATGGGCGCTGTTGACCGTCGTTTCCGCGTGGTCGTACGGCGGGGAGACTTCGACGATGTCGGCAGCCACGAGCGGCGTGTCGAGCGCGATCTGACGGACCGCCCGCAGCAGGTCGGCCGGGGTCATCCCCCCGGGTTCCGGGGTGCCGGTGCCCGGCGCGAACCCCGGGTCCAGGACGTCGATGTCGACCGACAGGTACAGTGCCCGGCACCCGTCCGTGGCCTGCGCGATCGCGTCCACGACGACGTCACGGCTGCCCCGCTGCCAGATCTCGTGCATGAGATGCCAGGTCATCTCCTGCTCGCGCATCCAGGCGAACACGTCCGGCGGCGGCCAGTAGCCGCGTAGCCCCACCTGGACGAAGTTGCGTCCACGCACGGCACCGGACTCGATGAGCCGTCGCATCGGAGTGCCGTGCGAGGCGAGGTTGCCGTCGATGACGTCCGCGGTGTCGGCATGCGCGTCGAAGTGCAGCAGACCGAGTTCACCCCAGCCCACGGCGTCGGCCACGCCGGTTGCGGCCGGCCAGGTGATCGAGTGGTCACCACCGATGACGAGCGGGATCGTGCCGAGCCCGGCGATCTGCGCGACCTTGGCCCGGATGTTGCGATGGGACGCCTCGGTGAGCCCGTGCGGACAGTGCGCGTCGCCGGCGTCGACGGCGTCGAGCCAGTCGAAGATCTCGATACCGAGGTCGAGATGGTAGGTGCCGGGGTTGTAGGCATTGGCCCGCATCGCCCGGGGGCCGAACCGGGCGCCGGGACGGTGGGTCGTCGAGATGTCGAACGGAGCACCGACGACGGCGACGTCGGGCCGGCGGGCTGCCAGCGCCTCCGTCCCGGGCAGCCAGGGCAGTCCGCAGAAGGTCGCGAGCCCCGCGTAGCCGGGGGCGTCCGAGCCCGGCTCACGATCGCCGTTTCGTGCCGTCATCTGTCCCTCCGATCGGGCCCTATCCACTGTCCCACGGTCCGCCACCCCCGGTCCGCTGTCCCACGGTCCGCCGTCCGCGCCCCGGTTACGCTTCTCCGGTGGAGGTCGCGGCACCGCACCCAGACCACCCGGCACACACGGCGTCGGAACCGACCGGCCCGGGCCGGGTCTGGTCACCGCGGGCCCGGTTGGCGGGTTTTGCCGTGCTCGGTGTAGCCGCCGTCGGCGTCTGCGGCCGGGTGTACCTCGTCGACCCCGCCCAGCCGGGCCACTACCCCACGTGCCCGTTCCGGTGGGCCACGTCCCTGGACTGCCCGGGTTGCGGCGCCCTCCGCGGCCTGCACCAGCTCCTGCACGGACACCTCGCGGCCGCGGCCGACTACAATGTCTACTTCGTCATCGCCGCCCCGATGCTGGTGCTCGGCTGGATCGTGGCGGTGGCGCGGGCGGCCGGCTGGCGCCGCCCGTTGCCCCGAGTACCGGCCCGCCTGCTTCCCGCCGTTCCGATACTGATCATCGCCTTCTGGGTGCTGCGGAACCTGCCGTTGCCCGGCTGCCGCTGGCTCGCCTCTTGAACCCGGCGGCTCAACGGCGGCCCAGCAGGTAGCAGGCGATGGCGGCGGTCGCCGCGACGTTCAGCGAGTCGACCCCGTGCGCCATCGGAATCCGGACCCGGGCTGTCGCCGCCGACTGCGCCGCCGCCGACAGCCCGGCGCCCTCCGTGCCCAGCAGCAACGCGGCCCGGGCCGCCTCTGTCACCGGTGCAGGTGCAGGTGCAGGTGCAGGTGCGGGCGCGGCGCAGGCGGTGAGTCCGGCCGCGAAGGAGTCAAGATCCTCGGCGTCCGCCGCCGGAGTCAGCGCCAGCAGCGTGAACCCGGCATCCTGCAGCAGACCGAGGGCCTCCGGCCAGGGTTCGAGCCGGGCATAGGGGACGGCGAACACCTCCCCCATCGAAACCCGCACAGAACGCCGGTAGAGCGGATCGGCGCAGCGCGGGCTCAGGAGCACCGTGTCCATCCCGAGTCCCGCGGCCGAACGGAAGATCGCCCCCAGGTTGGTGTGGCTCACGATGTCCTCACACACCAGTACCCGCCGGGCGTCGACCAGGAGGTCGGCCGCGGCGCGGGGCCGCCGGCGGCCCATCGCCGCAAGCGCCCCCCGATGCACCTCGAAGCCGGTGATCGCCGCGAGCACGTCGGGTCCCGCGACGTACACCGGAACGTCGGCGCCGAGGTCCGCGGGCACAGCCGTCAGGCGCGCGGGCGAGACCAGGACCGAACGCGGCCGGTAGCCGGCCCGCAGCGCCCGGATGATCACCCGTTCGCCCTCGGCGATGAACAGTCCGTCGGCCGGCTCCCGCCGACGGCGCAGCGCGACGTCGGTCAACGAGATGTAGTCGTCGACCCGGGGATCACCCGAATCGTCGATCATGATGACTGGTGGGGCGGTCACGACC
>NZ_CDWRCM010000302.1:0-3252 GCF_977927585.1 Frankia sp. CcWB2
GCCGGTCGGCCTTCATCCCAGGTGGGCAGATTCATCGCCCGGACCCGTTCGAACAGGTTTTCCACGTTGAACGACGCCAGTCGCACCGGCCACCCCCACAGCACCGTCGTGTTGGCTCTGCTGCACAGCGTGGCAATCTGAGGGGCTACTGTCGACCCACCGGCAGGTGAATCTTTCGTGATCTTGATGGTTCACGCGTGGCCGTGCTTGTAGTAGTTCTCTTGATCTTGCATCGATCAAGATCATAGTATGGATGGGTAAGGCTAAAGTGGTACTGATATGACTCGGAATTGATCTTCGGAAGGGATCGGGCCTCCGGCCTGGGCCTATGCTCCCGCGATAGGACTCGAACCTATAACCTGCCGGTTAACAGCCGGCTGCTCTGCCAATTGAGCTACGCGGGATCGGGTGCCGTGCACCTGCCATGCACCTGACGTCGTCAGCCTACCTGAGGTTCGGGCGGTCTTGGACGTGGGGTAGGAATCAACCCGACGACACAACGTCAAGCGGCCGGCGGCCATCCGCCTGCACGTCCCTCGGTCTCCTGGGAGGCAACATGCGTATCAGGCCCAGCGTCATCCTGGCCCTCGGTCTCGGATACGTCCTCGGCGCCCGGGCCGGCCGGGAGCACTACGACGCCATCATGCGGCAGGTCCGTGACCTCCAGGAGCGCCCGGAGGTCCAGAGCGCGGCGGGACTCGTCTCCGCGCAGGCGGCCACCTTCTACCAGAAGGCCCGGGACCTGCTTGGCGCCCACGCCGGGCAGTCCGCGACCAGGCTGTTTACTCCCCTCGGCTCGCACAGCTCCAACCGTGTCGGATCCAACGGCGTCGGCTCGGTCGGTGCCCGCTGATCGGGGCACCCTCGCGCCGGAGACCCCGGAGGCCACCGATGAGCGGTCCCGGCGGGACATGCCGATGAGGCAGGCGAGGCTGAACGGGCCGGGACGACCGCACGCCTCCGGTCACCCCGAGACTCCGGACGGCGCACCGTCCGCCCTCGCCGGTCTTGTGGACCTGTTGGGCCGGCGTTTCGCCCTCGCCGTCTACTGGAACCTGCGCGGGACGGCCCTGCCGTTCCGCGCGCTTGTGGCGCGGCTCGAGGCGCCGCAGGCCCAGGTGACCCAACGCCTGCGGGAGCTGCGCGAGGCCGGCCTCGTCGAGGTGGACGAGGCCGGCGAGTACCGGCTGACCGCGCACGGCCGTCGCCTGCAGGGAGTGCTGGAACCGCTGGCGGCCTGGGCGGACGAGTGGTCCGGGCTGAGCCCGCGCCAGCGCACGCCCCGAGGGTCAGCTACCCAGGGTCACGGTGAGCCCTAAGCCCGGTGGACTCCCGCTTGATGGCAACATCCTGACACCGCGGGATGGTCACTCTCGAGAGGCATTTCGTGACAGCAAGATCACAGCTTGTCTTGAGCTCGTTTTAAGGATCTCTTAGGCCCGGCGGGGTGTGCTGGTCCTTGTCGAACGCGGTCGCACCTTGGGCCATCCGGGTGGCCCAAGGTGCGACCGCCCGGCCGCCCGGGTGGCTGGCGAACTGGAGCAGCCTCACCCACCAGAGGTAACCCCGGCTTCTGGTGGGTCTCCCCAGCCCGGGTCGCGGCCCGTCCCAGCCGCGACCCGGGCTCAGCCCTGCCCGCCGCGCGAAGCCGCCACGGACCGGCGTGCGCGCGAGGCCGTCGTGGACCGGCGTGAGGTCAGCCGCCGGTGAGCCGTTCCCGCGCTTCGGCGAGCCGCCGCAGGGTGGTCTCCCGGCCGAGCACCTCCAGCGACTCGAACAGGGGCAGTCCCACGCTCCGCCCGGTCACGGCGACCCGCACCGGTGCCTGCGCCTTGCCGAGCTTGAGACCGTGCCGCTCGCCGACCTCGGTAAGTCCGGCCTTCAGCGTCTCGGCTTCCCATTCGATCTTGTCGTAGAGGTCGTGGACGTCGGCGAGCAGTTCCGCCGCCGGCCCCTTCATCGCCTTGGCCCAGGCCGCGTCGTCGATTGGTACCTCCGGCAGGAAGAGGAAGTCGACCATCGGCACGATCTCCGACAGCACGGAGACCCTGCTCTGCGCCAGGGGGGCGAGGGCGGCGAACGCGTCCGCGCCGAACGCGGCCGGCTCCCACGGCGCGGCCGGTGCCGAGAGCCAGGGCCGGACCGCCTCGATGAACTCCTCGACGCTCAGCCGCCGGATGTACTCACCGTTGAACGCCTTGAGCTTCTTCTCGTCGAAGAACGCCGGCGACGGCTTCACGTCGGCAAGGTCGAAGGTGGACTCGATCGTCTCCCAGGGCACGATCTCGTCCTCGCCGGGCGGGGCCCAACCGAGCAGCATCAGGTAGTTCTTCATGGCGGCGGGCAGGTATCCCTCGTCCCGGTAGGACTCGAGCGCCACCTTGTCGCGCCGCTTCGACAGCTTCTGGCGTTTCTCGTTGACGATCACCGGGACGTGCGCCCACACCGGCGGCGCACCCGCGCCGAGCGATGCCCAGAGCAGCTGCTGCTTCGGGGTGTTCGACAGGTGTTCCTCACCCCGGATGACGTGGGTGATCCCCATCTCCAGGTCGTCGACGACGTTGGCGAGCAGGAACACCGCCGACCCGTCGGCCCGCGCGACCACGAAGTCCTCGATGGTGTCGTTCGGGAACTCCGGCGTGCCGCGGATGAGGTCCTCGACGATCGTCACGCCGTCGTCCGGCGTGCGAAAGCGCAGCGCCCGGCCGGGACCCGGGGTGAGCCCGCGGTCCCGGCAGAATCCGTCGTAGCCGCGCTGCGCGTTGCCGGTACGTTCCGCCAAGGCCTCGCGCGTGCAGTCGCAGTAGTAGGCGAGACCTTCGGAGTGCAGCCGCTCGGCCGCGGCCCGGTGCCGGTCGGCGCGCGACGACTGCAGCACCGGACCCTCGTACCCGCCGGGGCTGATGCCGAGCCAGTCCAGCGCGCTGATGATGCCGTCGGTCCACTCCGGCCGGTTGCGGGACGCGTCGGTGTCCTCGATGCGCAGCACGAAGTTGCCGCCGGCGCGCCGCGCGACCAGCCAGTTGAACAGCGCCGACCGCGCCCCACCCACATGGAAGATGCCGGTGGGAGATGGCGCGAATCGAACCCGTACCCGCCCAGATCCCATGCCGCGCAGCGTACAGCGGATCTCGACGGGCGAACCGGGCGTGGGCCGATGGTGACCGGCCGCGGAATCGGTCTCCCGGGCGGCCGGCCACGCCCCCGTTCAGCCGAGGAGGTCGAGGGGGGTGGTGGGTTGGTGGGGGGTGT
>NZ_CDWRCM010000303.1:0-3229 GCF_977927585.1 Frankia sp. CcWB2
TTTTTTTTTCAAGCAGAAAACGGCATACGAGATAGGAGTCCGTCTCGTGGGCTCGGAGATGTGTATAAGAGAGGGCAGGGGAGGCCGCCGCCATGTCTGGTGCAACCGCCCGAGAGGCCGCCGACGCCGGGGGCTTCGTTCGCCGGACGGCCCCCGGCGGCCCCTGGTACTCCCGCCGCCTCCCCGGCCACTGGCCGGGGATTCGTTACGTCCGGGTGGAACTGCTCGCCGGCCTGGTGACCTCGCTCGCGCTGATCCCGGAGACGATCTCCTTCTCCGTGGTGGCGGGGGTCGATCCGAAGGTCGGTCTGTTCGCGTCGTTCACCATCTCGGTGGTCATCGCGTTCACCGGCGGGCGCCCGGCGATGATCTCGGCGGCGGCAGGCTCCATGGCCCTCGTCGCCGCCCCCCTGGTCCGCGACCACGGCCTGAACTACCTGCTGGCGACGACCATCGGGGTGGGCCTGCTGATGTTCGTGCTCGGCCGGCTCGGGGTGGCACGGCTGATGCGGTTCGTCCCGCGGGCCGCGATGATCGGCTTCGTCAACGCGCTGGCCATCCTCATCTTCACCGCGCAGATGCCGCACGTGATCGGCAAGTCGTGGCAGGTCTACGCCCTCGTCGCCGCGGGCCTCGCCATCCTGCTGGCCGTCCCCCGCCTGACCAGAGCGGTCCCGCCGCCGCTCGTGGCGGTGGCGGTCCTCACCCTCGTCACCGCCGGTTTCGACATCTCCGTCCCCACCGTCGGCGACGAGGGCCGGCTGCCGAGCTCACTGCCCGTCCCCGGCGTGCCCGACGTGCCGCTGACCTGGGAGACACTGCGGATCATCGCCCCGTACGCGGTGGCGCTTACCGCCGTCGGCCTGGTGGAGACGCTGCTGACCGCGCAGATCGTGGATCGGTTGACCGACACCACGCATGACCCGAACCACGAATCCCGGGGCCTGGGGATCGCCAACATCGTCAACGGCTTCTTCGGCGGGATGGGCGGCTGCGCCATGATCGGCCAGACGATGGTGAACGTCAGCTCGGGCGGGCGGGGCCGGCTGTCGACCTTCGCCGCCGGCGGCTTCCTGCTCATGCTGGTCGTCCCGCTGCGCGACCTCGTGCGGGTCATCCCGATGTCGGCGCTGGTCGCGGTGATGATCATGATGTCGGTCATGACCTTCGAGTGGCGCAGCATCCAGCCCTCGACGCTGCGCCGGATGCCCCGCAGCGAGACCGCGGTCATGGTGGCGACCGTCGCCGTCGTGGTGCCCACCCACAACCTCGCCTACGGCGTTGGGGTGGGCGTCGTGCTGGCCGCGCTGCTGTTCACCCGCCGGGCCGCGAATCTGGCGCTGGTGACCAGCGTGCTCGACCCGGAGGGCCGGGAGAGGATCTACTCCGTCCAGGGCACGCTGTTCTTCGCCTCGACCAGTGATCTGGTGAACGCCTTCGACTACGCGCGCGATCCCGGACGGGTGGTCATCGACCTCTCGGAAGCCCACCTTCTCGACTCGGCGGCGGTCACCACCCTCGACGACGTGTGCGCGAAGTACCGCGAACGCGGCACGCAGGTGAGCCTGGTCGGGGTGAACGCCCGTAGTGCCACCCTGCTGCACAAGCTGTCCGCCGAGCCGGCCCAGGTGGAACCGGCACCGACCGAGCCGGCACCGACCCGCGTCCGGTGAAGTCGAGCTGATCGTGAATACACTCCGCCATTAGATGCTCACTCAGATACTTACGCTGAGGATGGTGGCGGGATGGCCGGAGAGCGGGGCGCCGGGCTCACTCAGGGTCTGATCGACTTCACTCGGCGCCAGCCCGCGGTGGTCGTCATCATCATCGTCCTAGGCGGGTTGTACCTTGCCAGGTCCGGTCCGGTCCGGGCCGGGCCGGGCCCGGATTCCCGGGCCGTCCTCGTCCCCGGGATCGAGTTCTCGACCCCGTCCCTGATCACCCACAACCGGACGACCTATGCCTTCGGCGTGGACCCGGACTCCCCCGGCACCGTCGACGTGCTCTCCAGCCGGGACCGCCGGAGCTGGACGATCGAGCCGGCCGCGCTGCACGCCCTGCCGCCCTGGGCCGACCCCACGGGCGGCCTCGGCCCGGCGGCCGTCGGCGCCTTCGGCCATGGGTTCGTCATGTACTACGCGACGGCCGTGCGTGGCCTCGACGTCCGCTGTATCTCCGCGGCGACCGCCGACTCCGCCGACGGTCCGTTCGTCGACACCTCTCTCGCGCCCTTCATCTGCCAGACCGCGGACGGCGGCAGTTCGGATCCGAGCCCCTTCGTCGACGAAGCCGGACGCGCTTACCTGGCCTGGGCAAGCCCCGGGGCGGGCGGCGGCTCGGGCCGGAACCACGGCGCGCCGCCCACGCTGTGGGCGCAGCGGCTGCGACCCGACGGACTCGTGCTCGCCAGCGAACCCGCCGTCATGCTCCGCCCGAGCCTGTCCTGGCAGCAGGGGCGGATCTCGGCACCATCGATGATCTCAACCCGCGGGCGTCACCATCTGCTCTATTCGGCCGCGTCGCCGCTCGGTGGACGGCAGGTGGTGGCGACCGCGTCGTGCAAGGGGCCGCTCGGGCCCTGCCGGCCGGCGGACGAACCGATGCTGACCGGGGGAAAGGTCGGCTTCGGACCGAGCGGGGCCCATGCCTTCACCGACGCGCGGGACCGCTGGTGGGTGGGGCTGCACAGCTGGGACTCCCGGCCCGACGGCGCCTACCTGCCAATCGGTCGGTTCGTCGTCGCTCCGCTCGACGTCACCCGGGACGCGGTGACGCTGCACGTCGACTCCCTCGTCCGAGGACGGGTGCTTGATCCGGACGAGCATGACCCATCCCACGAGCACCCATCCCACGAGCACCGCCGGCAGCACGAGGACCGGGTAGACGGCGAGGACCGGGTGGGATAATCAGGTGGTGGGGCCGGCTCCCCGCCGTCTTCGCGGACTACGACATTCCGAATCCGAGCATTCCCGGTATCTCCACCGAGGACCACAGGCCCTGGAAGTGCCGACAAAGCGACTTACGGAGAAGGTCCATATGCCAGTCGAGCTGAATCATACTATTGTGCATGCCCGGAACAACCGGGAATCGGCCGAGTTTCTAGCGGATATCCTCGGTCTCAAGGTCGGCGCCGCGTGGGGACCGTTCATCCCGGTCGTCACCGCAAACGGTGTCACCTTGGACTTCGCCACCCCACCGGTTGAGTCGATCACTGCGCAGCACTATAGGG
>NZ_CDWRCM010000304.1:0-3056 GCF_977927585.1 Frankia sp. CcWB2
ACTACCGATCGCGGTCACCCCGACGTGATCCGAACAAGAGATCAAGCAGCTAGCTCATCGCACGCACGTGCGGAAGACAAGTCTAGCCGGCCAGCTCGGGAACCCCGGTCACCGCGGCCAGCTCGGCCAGCGTGTCCGCGACGCTGCGGTGATGGATCGCCGTCCAGCCGCGCCGACGCGCCGCCTCGCAGTTCGCGGCGGCGTCGTCGATGAGGGCGCAGCCCGGACCGGGCTGGCCGAACGTGCGTTCGGCGAGGTCGTAGATGGCCGGATCGGGCTTGCCGATCCCGATCTCATGGGAGTTGATGATTGACTCGAAGACCGACCAGTCGGGCAGCAGCGCGCGGCGCAGCGGCTCCCACTCGGCCACGCTGTTGGTCAGCAGTCCCACCCGCAGACCGGCGGCGCGGGCGCGCAGCAGCCCGTCGACCATCGCCGACTCCAGGGTGCGACCGGCATACCAGTGGTCCCCGAACCGGGACAGGTCGATGCGTGGCGGGTGGGCGGGCCCGAGGGCGTCCGTGACGAGGATCCCCCAGTCATGCTGGCTGACCATGCCCCGTTCGAGGGGGCCCAACGTGCGCAGGCCCCACGTCGCCGCCACCTGGTCGAACGCCCGGCGCAGCTCGTGGGCGGGCACGCCCGCGGCGGCGACCAGGTCGCGGAACGCCACAGCGATCGACGACGTCAGCACTCCGCCGAAATCGCACCAGATCGCCCACGGCGCCGCGCCGCCGGCCCGGAGCAGGACCTCCCCCACGGGGGCGGGGCCTCCTGCGGGCAGCGGTTCGGTCATGCCGGCTCGCCGACGACGGCGAGGTCGTCGACGAGATCGTCAGCGTCATCGACGCGCTGCCCACTGGCCGGGTCGAACAGGTGCAGTCGGCGCGCGGGCACCCGGACCCGCAGCGGTGTGCCGACGGCCGGGACGCCGGCCCGGGCCGGGACGGTCACCGCCCACCGGGCCGGGCCGGCCTCGCCCGGGTTCCCGTCCCACTCTCCGGTCTCCCCCGCCGCAGCGGCCCCGCTCACGCAGTGGACGACGACCACGTCCCCGGTGAACTCGACCACGTCGACCAGGCCCTCCATAACCAGGCCGTCACCGGCCAGGCCCGTACCGGCCACGCCGCCCGCTGCCGCGGCCCGGTCGGGCTCGGCCTCGATGACGCCGTCCCCCGGCCGCCAGCCAAGCCACACCCGGGGCAGCGCCAGCGGTCCGGCCAGCCGCGCGGACAGCCCCGGCGCCGCGAGCGCCCCACCGCCGTTCGCCACCTCGACCAGGCGCAGGTTCATCGCCGGACTGCCGACGAACGCGGCGACGAAGACGTCAGCCGGCCGGCGGTAGACCTGCTCGGGCGTGCCGGCCTGCGCCACCCGCCCGCCGTTCATGACCACCAGATGGGTGCCCATGGACAGCGCCTCGAGCTGATCGTGGGTGACGAGGACGACGGTGTTGCCCAGCTCGCGGTGCAGGCGCACGAGTTCGGCCCGGGCCTGCTGGCGTAGCTGGGCGTCGAGCGCGGAGAGGGGCTCGTCGAGCAGGAGCACACTCGGGCGGCGCACGATCGCGCGGGCAAGGCCGACGCGCTGGCGCTCGCCACCGGAGAGCTGCCCGGGCCGGCGGTGACGCAGGTCGGCGAGCCCCAGCAGGACGCAGGCCTCGGTGACCCGGCGGGAGATCTCGCTACGGCTCGGGCCCGCCCCGCCCGCCCCCGGCGCAGAAACCCGAGGCGGCCGCGGTTGTGCTTCGCCTCGAGCCGCAGGCTGAAGGCGATGTTCTGCTCGACGGTGAGATGCGGGTAGAGGGCGAAGTCCTGGAAGACCATCGAGACCCCGCGCGCGCCCGGTGGCGTCGCCGTGGCGTCCACCCCGTTGATCGTCAACCGGCCCTCGTCGGGGGTTTCCAGCCCGGTGATGACCCGCAGCGCGGTCGACTTCCCGCATCCCGACGGCCCGACGATCACGGTGAAGGAGCGGTGCGGCAGATGCAGGTCGGCGACGTCGAGCGCGGGCTGCCCGGTGCCGCCGTACCGGCGCATGATCCCACGGAAGTGCACCCCCCCGCTGGGGGCGGGGAGCTCCGGCGGTGGCGCCTCGCCGAGGATCGGCCGGCTGGTCACGGTGGTGTCGGTCATCCGGTGCTCATCTCAGGCCAGCTTGGAGGAAAGCGTCGGTGACGCGGCGGGAGGCGAAGAGGTAGACGATGATCACCGGGATCGAGGCGAGCATGGCCCCGGCGAGCAGCGGGCCGTACTCCGGGCCCTCCTGGGTCTCGAACATCTGCAGGCCCGGCTGGATGGTCGTCGTGTCCGCGTGGGGCGCGACGAGGGTGGGCCAGAGATACTCGTTCCACGTCGTGATGAACACGACGATGGCCACCGCCGCGAGCGCGGGGCGCAGCAGCGGCAGGACGATGTGGCGCAGCGTCTCGGCGTGGCTGGCGCCGTCGAGGGTCGCGGCGCCGAGCAGGGTCGGCGGGATGCCGCGGATGTGCTCGCGCAGCAGCAGCACCGCCAGCGAGCAGGTGGCCAGCTGCGGCACGATCAGCCCGGCGAAGGTGTTGCGCCAGCCCAGCCGGGCGACCAGCAGGAACTGCGGGATCATCAGGGCCTGCGGCGGGACGACGAGGGCGATGAGCACCAGCGCGGAGACGAGCCGCTGCCCGGCGTGGGAGAAACGGACGAACGACCAGGCGGCGAGCACCCCGGCGACGAGGTGCAGGACGGTCACGCCCGTCGCCATGACGAAGGTGTTCAGCAGCAGCCGGCCGATGGGGAACCCGTCGATGGCGTTGCGGTAGTTGCTCAGGCTGGCCGGGATGGGCAGCGGGCTGGCGCCGTAGATGTCCACGGGCGGCTTGAACGAGGTGGTCAGCGCCCACAGCATCGGGAAGAGCATCGCGACGACCGCCATGGCGAGTACCACGTGCCGGCCGGCGGCGCGGGCGGCCCGGACGTCAGAGCGCGGCACGGCGCCTCCTGGTCAGTGCGGTCAGCGGGGCGGCGAGGGCGGCCGCGAGCCGGGTGGTCGGCCGGTCCCGGCCCGGGGCGCCGAGC
>NZ_CDWRCM010000305.1:0-1259 GCF_977927585.1 Frankia sp. CcWB2
ACGTAGGGAGGCGAGACGATGAGCGGCACGCTTCGCGACTTCGCCCGCGCGGCCCACAGCCATGCCCGTGAACCGTCACCTACAGCAAGATCACTAAAGCAGGTGAATGTTTACCTTATGCTCACCCCGGTCTTACGTCCGCCCTGGTCTTCGCGCCGTTCACCACATTTCCCGAGGGACGATGAATAACATATTTTCAGATGAAATAAAATAATACGCCCTTGGGTAACGCCTGACATTTATCAATATTATGGAGTCGAAATGAAATAACTTGCGCGTTTCGAACCCTCCACAGGCCCGTGACCTGCGATGATGCTCTCGATCACGTATTTGTTACTTCATTACGTCCCCTATAAAAATATAACGAGATACCAGAGATGCCACGACCCGGCCGCGGCGAGAGCACCGAAATGTATTTCCGCGCGGCAGGTCGCCGGGTACTGTCGGCATGCCCTGCTATTTTTTCTTTCTTCCGGTGAAATCCGGCTCCGGATCCATCCCGCTGCCCGTGAAGGAACACCGCAACGATGCCGCTTGCCTCAGCCCGGCTCCTGGTATCGCTCCTGCTGCACGAACAGCACCGCGTCGAGCCCGCGGGTGTGCCCTTCCGCTATCCTTCCCCGCCTCCCGCGGAACGCCATCTCGTCCGCGCGGCGACGGCGCTCGCCGCCGGCCGGGCGAAAGGATCGCTGCGGGAGCTGCGGGAGAGCGAATACGACCCGACCGACCCCGATCACCTGGCGGCGCACGAGGCGCTCTACCTCGCCGCGCTGGCTCTCGACCTCAACTGGTCCCCCGATGACGTCGGCGTCGTCCGAGCCTGGGCCACGAGGACGTTCGCTCCGCCTCCGGTTGGGCCCGCCGCGCGTCCCGGTGTACCCGGTCCGCGCCGGGAACGCCCGGCCCACCGGGCCAATTGGGCGCCATCCCAGCCGGCCCCACCCGGCTCCGGGCACTCCAGGCACTCCAGGCACCCTGGTTCGGCCGGATTGGCCGGACCAGCCGGACCAGCCGGGCCGCCGCGGACCATGACGGACGCCCCGCTGATCGCCTGGACGACGCAGGTCATCGCCCGGCAACGGCACGCACTGCTCGAACCGACGACCGCGGTCATCTGCGTGCTCGGTGCCGAGATCATCCCCGGTATCCGGGTGGCGCGGGCACAGCTGGCCCTGACCGGTCACCGCGTCGACCACCGCGAAACCGACCGGAGGCACGGGCCCGGCCCCCATCGCTTCCCCCATCACCTGCCCTATCGC
>NZ_CDWRCM010000305.1:1609-3386 GCF_977927585.1 Frankia sp. CcWB2
CGTCACCCATCTCGACGAGCTCCCGGTGCCACAGGCGGCGGCGTACGCGCGGATCCTGCGGGCGGATCTGCTGTTCCGGGCGAACCAGGAGGCCGAGGCCGGCATGGCGTTGGACGCGGTCGAGGCCGGCGCCGGGTCCGACCACGCGACACTGGCCCATGCGGCGCTGGTGCGCGGCGACTGGGCCGGCTTCCCGGATGGCGGGGCGCAGACGCTCGGCCGTCGGCCCGGCGGGAGCCCGATCATCCAGTCGCGAACGGCCTATCCGGAACGCGCGGAGGAACTGTGGCAGCGGGCCCTGACCGCCTACGGGCGCGCCGGGTCGGAGGGCGGGCGCGCCGCCGGACTGCTCCGGCTGGCCGGGGCGCCGACGGCGGCAGGCCGGCTGATCCTGCGCAGGGCCCGGATCGACGAGGCGGCCCGGCGCGCCCGGGCAGCCGGCAACGAGGCGCTGACCTGGCTGGCGAGAGTGCAGAGCCAGGCCGAGCAGGCGGTCGCCGGAGAACCGTCCGCAGCGGGACTGCGGGCCATGATGACGGCGCTGGCCGACTGGTCCAGGCTGGAGGGGAGCACGAGTTACGGCCGCGGGCTCGGCCGACTGCTGATCGACGCCGCCGACGCCGCCGACGCCGCTGGTGACCCCGACGACGTCGAGGCGGCGGGCCGCGAGGATCCTGGCCGGCGGCCGGTCAAGATCGCTTCCCGGGGAAGGGTGGCGGAGTCGACGGCCGGGAACCGCGGCCGTTCAGGGACCGGGCGATCTGCCTGACCAGTTCAAGCTCCGCTGCCGCACCGTCCTTGTCGACGAGATCGATGTAGCTGATGCCGCGCAACAGCCCGGCCGGGTCACAGGTCTCGACGCGGATCGGGATCAGCGTGCGCTTCACGCCGTTGGGATCCGCCTGCCAGGCCGCCTGCCAGGCCGCCTGCATCTTCGTCCGAGGCCAGGTAGCTCTTCGACAGCACGGCAAGGGTACGCCGGGACTGCGAGATCCCTTCGTGCAGCAGACCGATCTCGTGCTCACCGGGCAGCGCGTCGAGGGCCGCCAGATGCACCGAATGACCCCGGCCTTCCAACACGCGGGCAATCCAGGAGCCCCAGGCCTCATCGGACGGATCCGCGGAGATGAGGAAGTCCCACTTCTCGTCCGCGAGCGGCCCCTGACCGGAGCCGTTCGACGGGGTCCGCACCGCCGGGAACGGGCGCCCCGGCAGCGTGATCCACGCGAGGCCCTCGTACTTGCCCGCCACCGACACCTCGACTCGGCGGTACTGCGCCGGGTCGAGATCCCGCAGCCGCCCGGCCACCGTACTGCGGTAGAACTCGGACGATAGGATGAGCGCCAGTTCCGCGTCCTTGTCCTGTTCCAGCAGCTGCCGGACGGGGTCCGCGTCGACCAGCCGGGCGGCGACCACCGCCGCGTCGCCGACGAAACCACTGCCGTCGATACCCATCTCGCCCTGGTGCAGGGCCAACCTCAACCGGATTCGACCGGTCTCGTCACGTCCCCGGTTGTAGGTCCGCAGCGCGATCCACAGTTCCCGGACGAACTCGGTCGCGAGAACGGCCTTGGGAACGTCGGCGGCCACGGCTGCGAGAAAGCCGTCGCCGCGATCCTGGCGCAGCCGGATCGACCGGGGAGGCAGGCCGGCGCCTCCGGCCGCCTCGTCGACGATCCGGCGCAGCCCCTCCCGCCAGCTCGCCTGCGTCGCGATGTCCTGACGGCTGTAGTGCCTGGCATCCAGGCAGAAGACGCTGACATGCCGCGGGACGCCC
>NZ_CDWRCM010000306.1:0-3035 GCF_977927585.1 Frankia sp. CcWB2
AGAAGCAGTGCTGTCCGTGCGCGAGCTGCGCAAGTCCTTCGTCCTGCACACCATCGACGGCCGGAGGGTCGAATCCCTGCACGGTGTCGACCTCGACGTGCGCGTGGGCGAACACGTCGCCCTGGCCGGCCCCAGCGGCGCCGGGAAGTCGTCGTTGCTGCGCTGCGTCTACCGCACCTACCTGCCCGACTCCGGCGAGGTGTGGCTGCGCACCGCTACCGGAGACGTGGAGTTGACCGGGCTGGCGGACCGGGCGATGGCCCGGCTGCGGGGCCGAGAGATCGGGTACGTGTCCCAGTTCCTGTCCGCGCCGCCGCGGACCGGGCCGTGGGAGGTCGTCGCCGCGGCGGCCCGCCGCCGGGGGCTCGACCGCTCCGAGGCGCGCGACGCGGCCGCGGCCGCGCTGCGGCGGCTGAACCTCGACGAAGGGCTGTGGGACGTCGACTGTGGCGTCCTGTCGGGCGGCGAGCGGCAGCGGGTGAACCTCGCGGCCGGCACGGTGCGCCCACCGCGGCTGCTGCTGCTCGACGAGCCGGTGTCCGCGCTGGACCCGGCCAACCGCGAAGCCGCGCTGGAGCTGATCGGATCCCTTGCCGCGCAAGGAGTCGCGGTGCTCGCGGTGTTCCACGACCTCGACGCGATGAGGCGGCTCGCGTCGCGGGTCGTGCTGATGTCCGGCGGTCTGGTCGAGCGGTCCGGTAGCTGCGCCGACCTGCTGGCGGGTGTGGCATGAGCACGACCGTCACCGGATCCTGGCCCCCGGCATCCCGGACCCCGCCATCCTGGACCCCGGCCGCGCCACCCGCCGACTACGTGCTCGGCCACGTGCGGGCCGTGCTGCCCGACCGGCTGCTTGAGGACGCCCGGATCGTGGTCCGCGAAGGACGCATCGCCGCCGTCGAGAAGCATCCGCCCGGCTCCGGAGCCGACGTGGACGGTCAGGGCCTGCTGTGCGTGCCCGGCCTGATCGACACCCACAGCGACGGGCTCGAGAACGAACAGCTGCCCCGACCGGGCGCCGAGCTGCCGATCGAGTTCGCGCTGCTGTCCTTCGAGGGCAAGCTGCGGGCCGCGGGCGTGACGACCGTGTTCCACGGCATCTCCTTCGAGGACACCCACCACGACATCCCGCGCAGCGTGGGCCAGGCGGAGAAGACGTGCAAGGCGATCGACGCCTATCCCGGCGGGCTCGTCGACCACCGGATCCTGTACCGGCTCGACGTGCGCAGCCCGGAATCGCTGTCCGCGCTGGCGCGGCGACTGGACCAGGTGCCCGACGGCGCCCTGGTCTCCCACGAGGACCACACCCCGGGCCAGGGCCAGTACGCCGTCCGCGAGTACTACGAGCGATATCTGATGGGCAGCCGCGGCCTGTCCGAGGCGGAGGCTCGCGAGCATGTCGACCAGCTCATCGCCGACCGGGACGGCAGGCTCGACATCCGCGAGGAGGCCCTGATCTGGCTCGCCGCGCGCTCGGCGCGGATCCGGCTGCTCGGGCACGATCCCAGCTCGGCCGCCGAGATCGCCGAGCTGCGGGCCCGCGGCTGCGCGGTCGCCGAGTTCCCCACCACGATCGAAGCGGCGGAAGCCGCCCGCGCCCACGGGCTTCCCGTCGTCATAGGCGCCCCGAACATCCTGCGGGGACGTTCCCACAACGGCAACGCCTCCGGCCGTGACCTGGTCGGCCGCGGCCTGGTGACCGCGCTGGTGTCGGACTACCTGCCCTCCGGTCTGCTCGCGGCCGCCATGCTGCTCGCCGAGCAGGGGCTCGCCACCCTGCCGGCCGCCATCGGCCTGGTGACCGCCGGGCCGGCCGAGGTCGCCGGACTTCCCGACCGCGGCCGGCTCGAGCCGGGGCTGCGCGCCGACCTTGTGCTGGTCGAGCCGCGCCGCCCCTGGCCGGCGGTGCGGTCCGTGTTGTCATCCGGCGGTGTCTGGTGACAATCGGGAGTGCGGCGGTGACCCGGTGGCCGGTTCCCGAGCCGGAGATTCCGGCCGGGACGGATCCCGCGCTGGCCGCCGCCGCCCGCGCGGCGGTGGGCGCCTTCCGCGGCGCGCGCGAGCGGTATACGCGCGCGGAGCTCGCCGAGGAGGTCGGCATGGGCGCCGACGGAACCCTCACCACGCGTCTGGACCTGCTGGTCGACACCGCGGTGGCGGAGGTGGTGAATGCCCACCGGGTCAACCTGATCAGCGAGGAGATCGGTGTCATCGACAACGGTTCGGCGGTCACGCTCGTGGTCGATCCGGTCGACGGCACCGCCAACGCGGTCGCGGAGGTGCCGTTGTCGGCCTTCTCCGGCGTGGTCGCCGTCGACGGCAGGGCGACCGAGGCCCTCACCGTCTGGTTGGACACCGGCCGCAGCTGGCATGCGAAAGCCGGCGTCCCGGCGCCCTACCGGACAACAGGCCGGCGCGCACTCGACGGCGCCGCGGTCAGCCTCCTGCGGCCGCAGGCCAAGAACGAGGCGGCCTGGCTGCGGGTGAGCCGCCGGGCCGCGCGGGTGCATCCTGTCCAGCAGCTGGCTGGAGGCCGCCCTCGTGGCGCAGGGCTCCACCGGACGCCTTTGCCGACGCCGGCTCGGACACGCACCGCATCATGGACATCGCCGCGGCGTCCGTGCTGGTCCCGGCGGCGGGCGGCGCGATGATCGACGCCTTCGGCCGCCCGGTCGAGATCGTCCCCGACCTCAGCCGCCGCTGGTCCGGCGTGATCGCGGCGACCCCGGAGCTGGCGCACCAGCTCGCGGACGAGATCAGCGGCTCTTCCTACTGATCCGTTTATCCCCGGCGGCCAGAACCTGGATGTTGCCGCCGTGGTTGGCGACCTTGCGGCGCGGGGTTCCTTTCGGAGCCCCGCGCCGTCGTCGTCACCACCCCGAGGGGCATTCACTCCCTGTGACGGTCAAAGGCTCAGTGCGCCACGGGCTTGAGTGGCCGTACCAGTTTGCGTGAGGTGAACTGGAACTTTTCACGCTGGTAGAAACGCAGAGCTCGGGTGCGGGTGAGCGCGCTGCCTAGGGGACGTAATGAAG
>NZ_CDWRCM010000307.1:0-1133 GCF_977927585.1 Frankia sp. CcWB2
CGAGGATTCCTCGCGGTGTCGACTCCGACATCACGTCCCTGCCGTACGCCCTGGTAGAAGCTGGCAAGCCGGCCTCCTACAGCCTCAGGAGATCTGGCCGAGGTGTCGGCGGGACGCCGGCGGGGCGCGGGTTCGGCGCTGCCGGGCACGAGATGGGTTATGGGAACTCGCACCGGTAGGCCCGACCGCGTTACGCCGCCTGTGCTCGGTTGACGCAACAACTCGGCCGCCTGCCAGCCGGCGTCCCCGGGAGATGTCCAGTTCTCCCGGGACGGGGTCTGCTGGGGCGTTGCCTGGTGCTGTGTTGGCTGGTACTGCCCTGCCGTCTGATGGTGCGGGGCCGTCTGACGCAGGGCCGTCTGATGCTGGGCCGCGAAGGCCGGGACGGGCGGAGCCGCCGATGGCGCGTCCGCCGCGGGCTCCTCCCGCGCCGGTGTCCGGGTACCCGTGAGCGGATCGACTCCGGAGCGGGCGGGGCCGCGTTGCCCGAAGGCCCCACCGAGCCCCGGACGGACCGGGGAACGGGCCGGTGGCGCCGCCGTACCGGCATCCGGCCCGGTGAGGTGGGCCGCCGCGGCCGCCGTCGAATGCTGGGCGGGCGCCCGACTGGACGGCGAACGTCGCTGGAACCACGCCGACACGGAGTCGAAGATCGGCGACGTCTCGATGTCGTCGGTGTCCCGGTCCGCCGTGGTCTGTTCGCCGGTGTCCTCGCCGGAGATCGCCTCCGTCGCTCCGGTATCGCGGAACCGCCGGGACCCGAGCGCCGACGCCGGCCGGTCGCGGGGACCGGTGGACTCCATGGGCTCCGATCGTTCCTGCGGAACGGGCCGGTTCTCGGAGCGGGCGAACACACTGCCGGCCCCGGGGGTCGGCTCCTCGGCCGACGGGGTCCGCTCACCGGCCTCGGGCCGGGTCTGGCCGGGCGGTCTCGGGCCGGGCGGTGCCGGGCCGGGCGGTGCCGGGGCGGTGTCGGGCTGCTCGGTCCGACCGGGCCCGGTGGTGCCGCCGGGACGTGGTTTGGTCCCCCAGCGGTTGTCCCCGAACGACACCGGTCTCGTCTCGTCCGTGACCAGATCGTCCCGTCGTCCGAATCCGCGCCGGTCGATGGTCTGGGTGTCCGGTACGACGTC
>NZ_CDWRCM010000307.1:1235-1892 GCF_977927585.1 Frankia sp. CcWB2
GGGGGGCGGTTCGGCGTCGGTGGCCGGGTCGAGCCGGCCACCGGGAGCGGTGCCGCCGCGGCCGCGAAGGACATCGAGGTCGAGTTCCCGGTCGTTGAGTTCCCGGTCGTCGAGCTCCCGTGGGTCACGGGGACCGTCCTGCCCACCGGGGCCGGGCCGGTCCCGGTCCCGGGCTCCCGGGACCGGGTAGTCCCCGTCGTTTCCTCCCCGCCCGAGTAGATCGTGCGGCAGGGTCGGCGGAGCGGCGCCGGTGCTATCCGCCTCGCTGTCGCGCTCGGTGCCGCTGTCGAGGCCGGGGGTGAAGTCGTCCGGCCCGAAGTCGCGATTATCCGCGGTGGGCAGCGAACCCGTTCGGTCGGACCCGAGCTGAGCGGCGGCCAGCGGCCCGGTGAGCGGGAACGGCCCGGTGTTGGGGAACCGCCGGGGCCCACTGGAGTCGTCGAAAAGGCTTTCCGGTCCGGCGGGTTCACCTGCGGTCCGGTGCCCGTTGGCCCCGGTGCCGTTCGTCGGCGCGACCCTGCCGCCCACCGGTTCGGGAGTTCCCGAGCCGGTGCGCTCCGGCCGCTCCGGTGCACGCGGTCCGGTCGGGGAACCGGGGATGGCCGGCGCGTCGCCGGCGCGGGTTCCTAGCGTCGGCGCGGTGGGCCGGCCCGGTCC
>NZ_CDWRCM010000307.1:2323-3537 GCF_977927585.1 Frankia sp. CcWB2
GGCCCGGCCGTCTCCGGTCACCAGCTTGGCGGGCAGCCGGACGACAGCGGTGATACCTCCGGAGGCGGATTCGCGCAGCTGGACGTGGATGCCGTGGCGGCTGGCCAGCCGACCGACCGCGAACAGGCCCATGGTCCGTGACACCGACACGTCGACCACCGGCGGGTTCGCCAGTCGGTCGTTGACCCGTTCGAGTTCCTTGGCCGGCATGCCGATGCCCTGGTCCTCGATCTCGATCATCGCCCCGGCCCCCGGACCGAGCGAGCGGCTGGTGACGAGGACGCTGGTGGCCGGCGGCGAGTACGAGGTGGCGTTCTCGAGGAGCTCGGCGACCAGGTGGACGACGTCGCTGACACCGTTGCCGGCGATGGACACCGCGGCGGCCGACGTCTGCTTGACCCTGGTGTACTGCTCCACCTCGGAGATGGCCGCCAGTACGACCTCGTTCAGCGGGACGGGGTGTGTCCAGCGCCGAGCGGTGTCCGTGCCGGCGAGGACGAGCAGGCTTTCGTTGTTCCGCCGCATACGGGTGGCGAGGTGATCCAGCTTGAACAGGTTGGACAACTGGTCCGGATCCTGCTCGCGGTTCTCCAGCTCGTCGATGAGACGCAGCTGCCGTTCGACCAGTCCCTGACTGCGCCGGGAGAGGTTCACGAACATCGCGTTGACGTTGTTCCGCAGCGACGCCTGTTCGGAGGCCAGCCGGATCGCCTCCCGGTGAACCTCGTCGAAAGCCCGCGCGACTTCGCCGACCTCCTCGTCAGTGTCGATACCGACCGGTTCGATCGAGTCGTCGATGTCCAGCTCGGTGGAATCGCGCAACCGACGGACGGCCTCGGGAAGCCGGTGATCGGCGATGTCCAGCGCGGCGGTCCGCAGCGCCAGCAGGGGGCGGACCAGCGAGCGCGCGACGACCAGTGCGGCGAGCAGGGCGAGGGCCAGGATGAGCACGATCAGTAGACCGGACAGCAGCGCGTGGCGCTGGATGTTGCCCCGCAGGGTGCCTATGCGGGCGTCGACGAGGCCCAAGAGCTTGTCGACGGCCTCCGTACCGGTGTCGATGGTCTGCTGGGTCGCCTGGTCCCATTTCTCGGCTTCCAGCGCGGTCAGCGGCTGACCGATGGGCGCATTCAGAATTTCTTCGACATAATTCTGGGTGTTGCGGATGTTCCCGTTGGTCTCGGTGTCGATCGTCGGTTCGTAGACCGCGAGCT
>NZ_CDWRCM010000308.1:0-2995 GCF_977927585.1 Frankia sp. CcWB2
ATTTCGACTCCTAAGTGTCGAGAAAACCACACCGGACTGGGTCCACATGGCGTTCTCCACGAAGGGCGCGTAGGCCGGGTCCGCGGATTCACTGGTGACCTGCCGGGCGTTCACGCCGAGGGTCCGGCCCGGGACAGGGAAGAACACCTGACGCAGTTTTCCGAGACGTTCGAGAGGATTGTAGCCGCCGTTGTTCGCGCGGTGGCAGTCGGTCCACTCGTTGTCGCCGGGGGTATAGACAAGAGGATCCTGGAACTGGTCGAAATCCGACTTGATGGTGGCGAAGTACGAGTCCGAACAGACGCTGCTGCCATTCTTGATGTCGCCGAGATGCGCGACCAGCGACACGTCAGGATCGGCGTTGATCTTACCGATGTCGGCGGGGAACTCGGCGATCTTGGCGGCGCCGTAGGGGATATCGCCGATCACGGCGATCGTGGACGGAGCGGTCCCGGTGCCGAGCGGGGTGGCCGCGCCCGCCGGGATCGGGATCGACACGGACGCGGTCAGCGTACCAACGGCCAGTGCCAACAAAAGCCTGCGGTGCCGCATTTCCGGACTCCTTCATCACGAGGACCGCACGGTTCTTTTCCGGTCTTTTCCGGGGACGGCGGTTCATCGGGCCGGCCCGCCACCCGCACTCCGGACGCCCGGAAGCTATCGGGTCGACCGGAACGCCCCCGGAAGGGGTGATGAACCTTCACCCACGGCCAGCGCAACGCGGGTTACCCTACCCCTGCCGTCTTCGGCCGCTGAACACCGGCGGCCGGCGACGGGAGTCGATCGAGGGAGGCACCGATGGAGGCAGGGACATCCCCTCCCCCGCAGACCGCGGAGACCGGGCAGACAGGGCAGACAGGGCAGACAGGGCGGGAATGCCGGCGCGTCGAGGAACGGGGGCTGTGGTTCGACGAGCTGGAGACCGACGTCGTCTACGCCCACCGGCCCGGGCGGACCGTGAGCGAAGCCGACAACACCCTGTTCAGCACGTTGACGATGAACACCCAGGCGCTGCACCTCGACGAGGTCTGGAGCACGACCCAGACGTTCGGCACTCGGCTGGTCAACAGCATGTTCACCCTCGCAACGCTGGTCGGCCTGTCGGTGAGCCGGCTGACCCAGGGAACAACCGTGGCCAACCTCGGGTTCACCGAGATCCGCTTCCCCACACCGGTGTTCCCCGGCGACACGCTCTACGCCGAGACCGTGGTGCGCGACAAGCGGCTCTCCCGCAGTCGGCCCGGACAGGGCGTGGTCACCTTCGAGCACACCGCGCGCAACCAGCACGGTGACGTGGTAGCCGTGGCGGTACGGTCCGCGCTGATGCTGCGCCGGGCTGCGGACCGATGATCGGGCAGCTGCCCGGCCCGGCGTTGCTGTTCTGCCCCGCGGACCGGCCCGACCGATTCGCCAAGGCGGCCGCCGCGGCCGACGGGGTCATCCTCGATCTGGAGGACGGCGTGGCGGCGGCGGACCGGCCGCGGGCACGGCGCGCGTTGCGGGAGACCGTCCTCGACCCACTGCGGGCGATCGTCCGGATCAACCCCGCCGGGACCGCCGATCACGACGAGGACCTGCGCGCCCTCGCCGACACGCCCTACACCATCGTCATGCTGGCCAAGACGGAGTCCGCCGAGCAGGTCGCCGCCGTTGCGCCGCGCCGGGTCGTCGCCCTGTGCGAGACACCGCGCGGCGTGCTCGCCGCGGCCGGGATCGCGGCCGTTCCCACCACCATCGGCGTCATGTGGGGGGCGGAGGATCTCGTTGCCGCGCTGGGTGGCCGGTCGAGCCGGGACCAGGCCGGCCGCTACCGGGACGTCGCCCTGCATGCCCGGGCGAGCGTCCTGCTGGCGGCCGGAGCGCACGGGCGGGTTGCCGTCGACTCCGTGTACCTGGACATCGCCGACGTCGACGGCCTCGCGGCCGAGGCTCGTGACGCCGTCGCGAGCGGCTTCGCGGCGAAGGCGTGTATCCACCCGAGGCAGGTCGCGGCCGTGCGGCAGGCATTCGCGCCGTCCGCCGACGAGGTGGCGTGGGCGCGGCGGGTACTCGACGCGGCGGCGCACTCCGCCGGCGTGTTCTCCTTCGAGGGACGAATGGTCGACGCGCCCGTCCTGCGTCATGCCGAACGCACCCTCGCCGCCACCGGGCATGATCCTGCTGTCACCGTCACAGACTCACCCACCGATCAGCGGCGGTGCCAGGGCCTACCGCGATCTGTGGATAACCCAGACCCCAGCCCGGCCTGGCCTGGCCTGGCCGGGGAAATGTGGAGGGTTGAGTACGGTCTGGCGGCGTCAGACCGTACTCAACCCTCCACAACTCTGCGTAGAGAACTCTGGTCAGCCGGTCGAGGTGAGCGCGGCGACGAGGGAGGTGTCGTGAGTCGCGGTCCGGAACCGGGAATCGTCGAGCACCCGCCGGAGGAAGGGCACGGTCGTGGCCACGCCCGGTCCCTCGATGCGCAGCTCTGACAGGGCCGAGCGCATCCGCCGGACCGCGCCGTCGCGATCCGGCGCCCAGGCGACCACCTTCGCCAGCAGGGAGTCGTACCGGGTCGGTATCCGGTAGCCGGGGTGCACGTGGCTGTCCACCCGGACGAAGGGCCCGCCGGGGAAATGGCACTCCGTGAGCGTTCCGGGCGCGGGGGCGAATCCCCGGACCGGGTCCTCGGCGTTGACGCGGCACTCGATCGCGACGCCGCGCGGGACGACCGCGTCCTGGGTGAGGTCGAGTTTCTCCCCCGCGGCGATCCGGAACTGCTCGGCGACGAGGTCGATGCCGGTCACCATCTCCGTCACCGGATGCTCCACCTGTAGCCGGCAGTTGACCTCCATGAAGTAGTACGCACCGGCCGGGTCGACCAGGAACTCGACGGTGCCCGCGCCGACGTAGCCCGCCGTGGAGACCCCGCGCAGCGCGGCCCGCCCCATCTCCTCGATGAGGTTCGCGGGGAGGCCGGGCGCCGGCGTCTCTTCGATGAGTTTCTGGTGGC
>NZ_CDWRCM010000309.1:0-2978 GCF_977927585.1 Frankia sp. CcWB2
GTGGCGTACCGGTGCAGCCGGTCGTCGAGTTCGGTGAGCGTCACCGGATCGGGATCGGCGAACGTGATCTCCCGGGAGAGTACCGCCGCGGCCCGTCCAGCGGCAGCCAGACCGAGCCGGTCCGAGGCCCGGGTGGGCGACAGTTCCATGCCGTTCATGACCATCCCCTCACGTTCCGGCCGGTGCCTCGTGGCGCACCGGTCACAGCCCGGCGACGGATGTTCGACCGGGCGGGGACCATGCTTCGTTGCGTCGTCCCGTGGCTGGGGCCGCCGCCGGTCGGCACGGCCGGCTGTACGCCGATGATGCTGGTGAACCTGCACGGTTCACCCCAGTGCGTAGCTGATCCGGCAAACACTGTGACCAGTCGCAAGCTACCGCGCAAGAGGGGGGTAGTGTACAGCGGTTTGACAGATTGATCAGAGTCTGCTCCTGGTCCGCCCCGGACAGTTCGGACGTTCCCGATGATCGAGCTCGGGGTCCGCCCCCGCTGTGCCCGCCCCCCGCCGGTGAGGTGGCCGCGGCGCAGGTCAGGCAGGCCAGGCAGGTCGGGGGGCGCGGTGTTCCCGGTCGTCGAGCCATCGGTCCAGATCCTGTCCCCTCGACACCCCGCCGCCGCCAACCCGCGATCCGTCAGATAACTCACAGGCGGATAACCCACCTGCCAGGGGCAAGCCCTGACTCCCTGTGGCCGGGCCACCCTGCCGGTAGGGAGAACTGTGGTAGGGAGAGGCAGTGGATTTCCGCGGACAGACCGCACTGATCACCGGTGCGTCGACGGGCATCGGCGCCGTCTTCGCCCGCGAGTTCGCCGACCGGGGCGCCGACCTCGTGCTCGTCGCGCGCGGCGAGGACCGGTTGCGCGCGAACGCCGCCGAGATCACCCGGCGTCACGGCGTGCGCACCGAGGTGATCGCCGTCGATCTGGCGGAGCCGGCCGCGGTCGACGCCGTCGCCGAACGGGTCGCCGCCGCCGGGGGCGGGGTCGACGTGCTGGTGAACAACGCCGGGTTCGCCACGCACGGCGACGTGGCCGGGGCCGAGGCGGCGCGGCTGGTCGGGCAGGTGCGGCTCAACTGTGTCGCTGTCGTCGAGCTGACCGCGCGCTTCCTGCCCGCGATGGTGCACCGCGGGCGCGGCAGCATCGTGAACGTGGCCAGCATCGCCGCGTTCCAGCCGGTGGCGCACATGGCCGTGTACGCGGCGACGAAGGCGTTCGTGCTGTCCTTCTCCGAGGCGCTGTGGGCCGAGGCCCGCCCGGCGGGGGTCAGGGTGCTCGCGCTGTGCCCCGGCTCCACCGACACGCCGTTCTTCGACGTCGTCGGTACCGAGGACGTCGCCGTCGGGCGCAAACGTTCCCCCGAGCAGGCGGTGGCCAGTGCGATGCGTGCCCTCGAACGCGGCCGTCCCTCGGTCGTCGACGGACGGCGCAACGCGCTGCTGGCCCGGGGTGGGCGGCTGCTGCCGCGGCGGGCGCTGATCCGGATCGCCGAACGCGCCGTCCGCCCGGCCCCGGACGGCTCTCGCGGGTAGGACCTCTCCGGTAGGCCGGGGGGTTTCGGGATCATCCTCACCCGGCCAGCCAGCGCCACCACGGGCCGAAGATCAGGTCGGTGAGCAGCGTATAGCCGCCCGCCGCGGGGTGCGCGCCGTCACCGGCGCGAGCTCACGCGCCCAGGACGGCCGGCGGCGCAGGGCGGGGAACACGTCGACGTAGGGGACGTCGTAGGCGGCGCAGACCTCGGCGTAGCGGACGGTGAGGTCCGCGACGCGCTCGTCGCGGCCGGGATCACCGGACGGGGGCGGTCCGACCATCAGCACCGGCATGAGGGGGCGGGCCTCGGCGAGCAGGGCCGTCAGGGCGGCGACCGAGTCCCGCGGCGGGACCCGGGTGGCCGTCCCGGTCCCCGCCGCCGGGTCCGTGGTGTCGGCCTCGGCGGTCATGTCGTTCACGCCGAACATGTCGTTCACGCCGAAGGAGATCACGAGCCGGGGGTGTTCCGCCTCGGCCAGCCGGGGCAGGCACTCCGCCCGCCATCGGGCGTGGGCCTCGGTGGAGGTGGCACGCCGGAGCCCGAGGTTGTAGGCGGTCAGCGCCACGCCGGCGTCCTCTGTGCGGGCGGCCAGACGCCCGACCCAGCCCAGGTGGGCGGAGTCGCCCACGCCCGCGACGAAGGAGTCCCCGAGGAAGCAGACCCGCAGGTCGCCGCCGCGCAGCCGGGCCGCTGCCGGCGGGTGCGCGGCCGGCGTTGGCAGGCGTGGGAAGGCCGTTGCCGCCGCGTCGAGGTCGGCGGCGGTCAACGGCCGGGTGAAGGTGACGCGGTGCAGCCCCGGCCCGTCGTAGTCGGAGTGGACCGGGACGCCGTCGATCATGGTGTCGCCGGGTTCGACCCGGAAACCCAGGCCGGTGTGGAAGGCCAGCGACGTCGCGTTGCCCGGGCTGGTGACCGCGTCGACGCGGCGGGCCCCACGGGTGGCGGCGAGCCGGAAGAACCGCCGGTAGAGACCGCCGGCGATACCACCGCGGCGGCGCGCCGGGTCGACGCCGACGAAGTGGATGTAGGCGACCTCGGGTGCCGAGGCCGACAGGAAACCGACGAGGAAGGCGACAAGGCGGCCGTCGCCGGCACGTTCCACCAGGTAGCTGCTGTCGGTGAAGTGCTGGAAGAACAGCCGCGGCAGCAGCAGCG
Organism: Frankia sp. CcWB2; assembly: GCF_977927585.1. Classification (NCBI taxonomy): domain Bacteria; kingdom Bacillati; phylum Actinomycetota; class Actinomycetes; order Frankiales; family Frankiaceae; genus Frankia; species Frankia sp. CcWB2. Next base: position 2,691 of record NZ_CDWRCM010000309.1, read on the forward strand.
CGCGCTGTATCGACCCGGCGGCCCCCTGGAAGCCACCCCACCAGTCGTCCATGACGGCGAGCACGCGCCCCTGGTCGTCCGCGGTGGGATGGCGCATCGTCAGGCCGTCGGGAGGATCAAAGATCACGCCGCCACCCTGGCAGAGCCCCGGCCGCCGGCCAAGGCGTTTTTTCCCGCCCGACCGGGATCCCGGTTGTCCGCGCCGCCCCTCCGATCCCGCCCCGGATCGGACGGGCGGTCAGACGGACGGACGGACGGGTGGTCCAGGTGGGGGTCGCCGTAGTACTC
>NZ_CDWRCM010000310.1:0-2945 GCF_977927585.1 Frankia sp. CcWB2
GAATGTTTACCCACGACGAACCCCTCCCGGTCCTCCTCGAGCGCGTCGTCCGACAGCTTCACCTCCGATACAAACGGTTCGGAGTTCGCGACGTGTGCGTCCAGCGAAAGCTTGGTCAGCTCGCGGTATTCTTTCGTCACCTCGTCGGCGGCGCGGTTGAAGGACAATATCGCTTGCTGGTATGTGACGGTCATCGTATGAGTCGTGTCGCTCACGAGCTTGTCTGGATTCGACCGGCCTTCGTCAGTGTCTGCCTTGCCATGGAACGCCGCCCGCTCCTCGCTCAGCGATACTTCGAGCTTGCGGCGGATCGGACGGGCTTTGAAATCGACGTCCTCGGCCAAGTCCTGCCGCCATTGCGCGCCTTTCTTCGTCAGGTTGTCGGCCCGCGCCATGGCGTCTTGCAGTTTCGCTTCCATCGCCTCGACGTCGTCGCTGCCTTCGAGGCCCGCCAACTGGGTGCGGAGTATCTCGGCCACGCGGTGGATCTCGGTGGTCATCGCGTCGATCGCCTCGTCGAGCTGGGCGGCGCCGCAGGTGGCACCCAAGCCGTTCCACATCTGGTCCTCGAGTGCCGGCAGCCCTGACTTCGCGAGCATTGCCTCGTCGCTCTTGGCCAGCGCCCGCCATTTGCGGTTCGCCGACACCGGCATGACGACGACGTCGGCCTCTGCGATGTTGGTCTCCTTGGCCACTCGTTCGCGGGCTGCGGCCACGACGGGTGCCGGGTCGGGCTTTTTGTCGATCATGGTGACCGCGGCGACGACCACGGGGCAGGCGCGGTACGTGTCCTCCCGGAGAAAGCGCAGTTCGCTGGCCGACAGCGGATCGGTGGCGGTACAGACGAACAGGATCGCGTCGGCCTCGGGCAGCACCTTGACGGTGGCGTCGCGGTGCGCGGGGTTGTCGGAACCGACACCAGGTGTGTCCGCGAGCACCAGCCCCGACGAGAGGATCTCGATCGGCGCGGTCATCGCCACCCGCTGGATGTTCTTGCGGTTGTCTGGATTGGCCTGCTCGGTAACGTACTCGCGCACCTCTCCGAGCGGCACAGGGATCGCTGGTCGGTCAGCGAAATAGACCGTCGCTCCCTCGGTGTCTCCCCACTCCAGGGTCACGACGACGCAGGTCGTGACGTCCACGTCCACCGGGAACAGGCCGCTGCGTTCCACGATCGCATTGAGCAGGCTTGACTTGCCCCGCCGGAACTCGCCGCAGGTGACCACCTTGTATTGGCCCGACCGAAGCTTCTCCCATGCCCGGTCGAGCCGAGCCCGCCCGCCCTCCGACAGGTCGTCGCCGAGTAGGCCGACAACCTCCGGAAACATTGCGAGAACCTCAACGCGGAGGTCTTCCAGGTCACTCATCTTTCTCCCCGTTCGGCGCGGCTTCCCGGTCGGCAGGCCGCGGTGGCCGCCCGGCGGATCCGGCTCTCAGTGTTCGCCGCCGGGCTGGCCAGCCTCGTCGGCGTACCTGTAGACGACGACCGCCGCGGGCCGGAGGAGCTGGCCGCGCCAGGCGTAACCAGGGCGCACCGTCGCGGCGATCCATTCGGCCAGGTCCGCCTGCCCGGTAGTACGGGTGGCGACGATTTCATGTCGGTCGGGGTCGACCGGACCGTTGTCGGTGATACGGACCACGTCGCACTGGTCGAGCACCTTCGTCGCCTGCTCGCCCAACCATTCCATTATCGCGAGGTTCTCTTCGGCGGATCTCGGCTCTGGTTTGGTGAGATCAGCGAGTTGCTCCACGAGAGCGATGGTCTGGTCCACGACGGGATGCGGCTCGGCCGCCCAAGCTGGCTCCCGCGCCCGGCTTTCCCGACCGGCGTCGGCGCCGAGTTCCACGCTGGCCCGGCCCTGGCCGGCTTCGTCTCGGCCAGCCGAGTTCTGGCCGGGTGGGTCAGCGCTGGCCGGATCGAGGCTGACGGCGCCCGCGCTGTCCGCTGCGGGCTGGTCCGGTGCGCTGGCGAGGTCGGCGAGGTCGCGTTCGGCGGCCTCGAGCCGGTTTCGTAGGTCGGTGGTCCGCGCGCGTTCCTCGTCGAACGCGGCCCGCGTCTCGGCAAGCTCCGCTTCGGACGCGCGCAGTGCCGCCCGCGCGCCAGCGCCTGGAAGCAGGCGTGACAGCCTGATTCGCCGGCTCATCGGTTCGTTCTCCTCGGCGGGGCGCGATGACTGGCATCACAGCCGCGGGCATTTACAGCTCCATCGTCTCGAGCAGGCGCCGGGCGTCGGCGACCCGGTACGATAAGCGTTCGTAGCTGGCCAGGACTGTCCTCGCCGCGTTCGCGGTCGGCAGGTCGAGCAATGGCTGCGCGCACCTGCGCGCCCATGCGCCGATCCGCTCCTCGGCCCGCCGTGACATCGCCGCGGGTGACGCCTCCTCGCTCAGCCCGAGCCGGGCCGCGCAGCTGACACCGTGTTCGCCAGTCACGGTGAGCAGGTCAACCGCTTCGCTGTCCGTCAGGGTCAGGACGCCCCGGTAGTAGTCCCGCAGCGCGGCGAGTTCGCGGAAGCCGTGAACATCGCTGCGGGTTTGCTCGATCATCGCCGCCACAGCCGTGACCTCGGGCGACGGTGACCTCCCTGACCGTCCGGCCTCGGACCGACATCGGGTGACGGCGGTCTGGACTTCGCCGAGACCCCGGTCGAGCTTAATGAGCGCCGCGCGGTTACCGAAATGATCGACGATCAGCTTGCGGAGGCGGGCCACCCCACTGTCGACGACAAGCTGTGCCCGCACCTCGGCCTCCGTCATGTCGTCCCTGAGGTGGCGACAGGCGCGTAGCATCCCCCAGGCGCCGAATTCGTTAACGAGCGTCGCCCGCCGATCCGCCGGCACGCCGACCTCGGGGAGGTCCTCGGTCGCGAATCGCCCCGCATCTTCTAGGGCCTGTTTGGGAAGTATGTCCCGAGGCTGGCCGTGGATCTGATGGTGATTTTCGG
>NZ_CDWRCM010000311.1:0-2937 GCF_977927585.1 Frankia sp. CcWB2
TTCCTTTACAATACTCGCTAGACGGAAGATCGACGGATAAGCTCGGGGGCAGATCTCCGACGCCCCTTCAAGTAGCTCGTGCGCGAAATATTCGGCGTCAGACCATGCACCCACCCGGGCCAGTACATACGCCATATCAGCCATACACATGGCATGGTCAATTATGGGGACGTAATGAAGTAACAAATACGTGATCGAGAGCATCATCGCAGGTCACAGGCCTGTGGAGGGTTCGAAACGCGCAAGTTATTTCATTTCGACTCCTTAGTCGGCGGCCTTCCATAGATCGCGCGAGTGTGAGCCCTTCTGCGGGAGCACCGTTCTCTGCGGCATGCATCGACATCCCCGCGCTCCCAGCGTCCGACGGTGGTCCGGTCAACGTCCAGTTCATGCGCAAATGACTCTTGAGAATAGCCCATGGCGCGGCGCCTAGCCGTTAGACCGCTTTGCTTCCGAGCCATCAACTCAATCCCTTCGCGTCCCGCGGATGCATCAGATGCATCAATTGTGCATCATCGTTGCCGTAGTCCCGCTGCGGCCGGTGCGCCACGGTAGGTAGGGGCACTTCGGGTCACCTTGCTCTGGGGATCGGCGTAGGCGGGATCGTCGTGCACCGCGAATCCGTGCTGCGCCCGCTCGATCTCCACTAGCCTGGGCTCCACCCGGAAGCGGCCGACAGCCGCCCGCGAGGCATCCACAGAGATGAAGGTGTCCTTCGTGTCGTGGACGATCAGGGTGGGTGCGGTCGATCTCTGGCGAGAGGGCAACGGCTCGGCGTCCCCGACTGCAACCTTGGTCCTCGCCAACAGCGGCAGGCTGCACCAGACCACCTTGCCGCCGGTCGAAGGTCGGTAGTAGGCCCATCGGGTGCTCAGGGCCGACAGCAGCAACAGGCCGCGTCCGCCCTCGGCGTCGAGAGCCGGGTCTTGCCGGATGGGTGCGGCTGCGCTGGAATCCCAGACCTCGATGATCAGATCGGTATCGGTGCGCGTCAGGCGGGTAGCGATGATGTCCGCCCCTCCATCCCGCTGGGTGGTGATGTCCCGGGCCGAGGAGCCGGCTTATGTACTTGTAGTGTTGACCTTTCCTGGGTTCTCGCGGAAGAACGACTCCGCCATGTCGGTTCCCACACGATGGCGCCCGCAGCTGCGAGAAGCCGAGCAGATTCGGCGTCGATGCCGCGGGCGCCACCAGTGGCCAGCGCCACCTGGCCGTCTAGGCGAAATTGATCCTTGTCTCTGATTCCTTGCTCTCTTTGGCGTTAAGGTGTTAAAGCGTTATGGCTATTTGCTCGGGGATGGAATCATCGGTATCTGACGGTAGATGTAAGAAATTTTCATCAATACGCGCCAGCTCGGCCATCTATGGCAATCGTAGCGTGGCATGCTATCCGGAGATGATCGGCTTGCCGAGCGGCAGGCCCTTCCCGCCGGTCTCGGTGGACATGGGAGTCGAAATGAAATAACTTGCGCGTTTCGAACCCTCCACAGGCCTGTGACCTGCGATGATGCTCTCGATCACGTATTTGTTACTTCATTACGTCCCCATGATGTCGAGGTACAGGTAGACCGCGACCGCGATGAAGGCAAACACGACGTAGCCGCCGGCGTGCGTGAGGGCGGTGTTGGCGTAGATGGTGCCGAGCAGTAGCAACACCAGCGCGACGTCGACGAGCCCGAGCAGCAGGGTGTAGCTGCTGGGCAACCGCAGGGTGGCCACGGTGAACAGGACGATGGTGACCAGCCAGCTGATCAGCCACAGTTCGGTGCTCCTGGTGACCTGATCGGCGGGGATATTGTACCAGTTGTGGCCGAGACCGAGGACGAACGCGGCGTAGCTGCCGTAGAACCCGAAGAACACCCCGAACAGGCTGGCCGCGGCGTTCTGCCCGAGCGCCGCCGCCCAGATCGCGGAGATCAGGAGACCGACGGTGGTGGCAGTCATGATGACGGGTATGGCGGCGCCGCCCGCGGCGGGCGGAAGCCACCCGGTGTCGACCAGCCCGAGGCCGACGGCACCGGCGATGAAGGTGGGGATACCGATCACGCCCGGGTTGCCGCGCAGCGGGCTGAGAGGCGGCGGAGCGGGTAATGTCTCGGTCTCGTTCGGTAACGGCTGTGAGTGGGTGGCGACGGTGGCGCTGTCGGTGCTGGTGGTCATCGGGATCATCCTCCTGAAGGGGCCGTTTCCGAGGCGGCCCGCCGTATGTGCTGCGGGTGCGGGCGGTAGAGGAGGGCCGGACGTGCCGTGGGGACTACGCCGTCCCCGTCCTACGCCGGTGAGGCAGTGCTCGGCCCTCCCGGTTTTGCTGGCGTTACTTGCCGTCGTGTCACGCTGCGGGCTACGCGAAACGAACGAGGAGTTTGATAATGCCTTCCTCCTTGGTTTTCTTCAACCTGAAGGCGCATTCGACTTCGTCGAACCCGAACTCGTGGGTCGTCATCGCCAGCGCGATGTCCATGAACGTTGGCCGGGTCGGGAGGCGCCGGGTGGGGTTGGCGCTGCCCGGAGGGCGGGGTGTGTGCTGTCGGTACCGACGTGTGTGACCGGTGCCGGGAGGTGGGCGTATGGCACAGCGTGTGCGGGCGCGGTGGCACCCTGTCCGTAGCCCCGTGATCGGGGTGGGGGAAGGACTCCCGGAGAGCTGCCGCCGCGGGCTGGTGCGGTTTGTAGCGGAGGTCAAGGCAGCCCGGCCGGCCGCAGTGGCCGTGCGCTGCGGTGGCTGCGCGTCCGGCGCCGGTCACCACGCCTGGAACGTCACCACGCCTGGAACAATGAGACATCGGTGGAGGAGGACATGAACGTGAGCAACCATGAGGTGCCGTCGCTGAGCAGGCAGGTCGAGACCGCCGTCGCCGGTGCGATCGACCGGGCGCTGCCGGAACTCGCCGGCGCCGACCCGGTTGTCCGGGGCTCCGACCACGCGGACTTCCAGGC
>NZ_CDWRCM010000312.1:0-2909 GCF_977927585.1 Frankia sp. CcWB2
CCCAAACAGACCCTAGCACCTGCCCGACACTTTCCCAACACCTGCCCGGCGCCGTCCCACCCGCACCCGGTTGCCGGCGGCTGATCCGGATGTGGCGGCCGCGGTCGCCGAGGAAATAAGCTACATCGGCCCCCACCGCGGCGAGTCCGGAGGAGATGGTCGCGTTGCGTTTGGAGAGGTTGGCCCCGAGGTTGGCTCCATGGCCGGCGAGCCGGGCCGTCCGGGACCGGCCGGCGACCGCGTGCCCGGGTTGTCCGGAGCGTCACCGAGCCCCGCGCGCGGGGAGAGCCGATATAACGATCATGCTGGTCGGTGGGGTGCCGCTGCCGACAGCCCCGGCCCGGCGAGGACCCCGGTGGAGCGGGCGCTCAGGGCATACCTTGATACCCAGATGAAACAGACGCGAAGCGGAGTATCGGTGACTGACTCGACCATCATCTATACACACACTGACGAGGCTCCGGCCCTGGCGACGTACTCGTTCCTGCCCGTGGTCCAGGCGTACGCCGCGACGGCCGGGGTCAGTGTCGACAGCCGCGACATCTCCCTGGCGGGGCGGATCATCGCCAGTTTCCCCGAGGATCTCGAGGAGGCCCAGCGCGTCGAGGACGCGCTCGCCGAGCTCGGTGAGCTGGCCAGGACGCCCGAGGCGAACATCATCAAGCTGCCGAACATCTCGGCTTCGATTCCGCAGCTGAAGGCGGCGATCGTCGAGCTGCAGCAGCAGGGCTACGCGCTGCCGGACTACCCGGACGACCCGAAGACCGACGAGGAGCGGGAGATCCGCGCCCGTTACGACAAGGTGAAGGGCAGCGCCGTCAACCCGGTGCTGCGCGAGGGCAACTCCGACCGCCGCGCCCCGGCCTCGGTGAAGAACTACGCCCGGACCCACCCGCACCGGATGGGCGCGTGGGCACCCGACTCGAAGACGAACGTCGCCACGATGAGCGCCGACGACTTCCGCTCCACCGAGAAGTCCACGATCATCGCCGAGGCCGGCACGCTGCGCATCGAGCTCGCGGGTGACGACGGCAGCACCACCGTCCTGCTCCCGTCCCTGCCGGTGCTGGTGGGCGAGGTCGTGGACGCGGCCGTCCTGCGGGTGGCCGCGCTGCGCGAGTTCCTCACCGCGCAGATCGCCCGGGCCAAGGCCGAGGGCGTGCTGTTCTCGGTGCACCTGAAGGCCACGATGATGAAGGTCTCCGACCCGATCGTCTTCGGCCACGTGGTACGGGCCTTCTTCCCGAAGACGTTCGTCACCCACGGCGCGACGCTCGCCGCGGCCGGTCTGTCCCCGAACGACGGGCTCGGCGGCATCCTCAAGGGCCTGGAATCGCTGCCCGAGGGCGAGGAGATCAAGGCCTCCTTCGCCGCGGAGCTCGCCGAGGGCCCCGCCCTGGCGATGGTCGACTCCGACCGCGGCATCACCAACCTGCACGTGCCCAGCGACGTCATCGTCGACGCCTCCATGCCGGCCATGATCCGTACCTCCGGCCACATGTGGGGCCCGGACGGCCGGGAGGCGGACACCCTGGCGGTCCTGCCCGACTCGAGCTACGCCGGCATCTACCAGGTCGTCATCGACGACTGCCGGGCGCACGGCGCCTACGACCCCGCGACGATGGGCTCGGTGGCCAACGTCGGCCTGATGGCGCAGAAGGCCGAGGAGTACGGCAGTCACGACAAGACCTTCGAGATCCCTACCACGGGCACGGTGCGGATCGTCGACCAGGCCGGCACCGTGGTGCTGGAGCAGGCGGTCGCCGCCGGCGACATCTTCCGCGCCTGCCAGGCCAAGGACGCGCCGATCCGGGACTGGGTGAAGCTCGCCGTCACGCGCGCCCGCGCCACCGGTGACCCGGCGGTGTTCTGGCTCGACGAGAACCGCGCCCACGACGCGAGGCTGATCGAGAAGGTCCGGGCGTACCTGCCCGAGCACGACACCTCCGGGCTGCGGATCGAGATCAAGGCTCCGGTCGACGCGATCGCGTTCTCGCTGGAGCGGATCCGCCGCGGCGAGGACACGATCTCGGTCACCGGCAACGTGCTGCGTGACTATCTGACCGACCTGTTCCCGATCCTGGAGCTCGGCACGAGTGCCAAGATGCTCTCGGTCGTCCCGCTCATGAACGGCGGCGACCTGTTCGAGACCGGCGCCGGCGGCTCCGCGCCCAAGCACGTCCAGCAGCTGCTCAAGGAGAACTACCTGCGCTGGGACAGCCTGGGCGAGTTCCTGGCGCTCGCGGCCAGCTTCGAGCAGTTCGCGCGGACGACGGGCAACGCGCGTGCCCAGGTGCTCGCCGACACCCTCGACCGCGCGACCGCCACCTTCCTCAACGAGGACAAGTCGCCCAGCCGCCGGCTGGGGGGCCTCGACAACCGCGGCAGCCACTTCTACCTGGCGCTCTACTGGGCGCAGGAGCTGGCCGCGCAGACCGGCGACCCCCGTCTCGCGGAGGCGTTCGCCGGTCTCGCCAAGACGCTCGCCGACGAGGAGAAGGCGATCGTCGACGAACTGATCGCGGTCCAGGGCTCGCCGGCCGACATCGGGGGGTACTACCAGCCCGACCCCGTCAAGGCCGCGGCCGTCATGCGTCCGTCGAAGAGCTTCAACGAGGCCATCGTCAGCCTCACCAGCCTCGGCTGACGAGACCCGAGCGAGGGTCCCACGCCAACGAGGGGGATCCCACGCGATGACGCGATAACGCGATGAGGGGAAGGGCACCGGAGCCCGGGGCCGGACCCCGGTGCCGGGGCCGGTCCGCCGCCAGGCCGCGACCGTGTCGTGACTCCGTGTAGTGCAATGGCCTCCGCCTGTCGCGGAGGAACTTTGCTCCAGTGATGAACCGACATATGGATTGTTATTCCGTCATTGACATGTCCGTCCCCTGAGGTTCATGGGTGGCGCC
>NZ_CDWRCM010000313.1:0-2212 GCF_977927585.1 Frankia sp. CcWB2
GAGAACTACACCGTCTAATTAGTCGGCAGCGTCAGATGTGTATAGAGACAGCATCAGGGCCGACAATACATCACCGAATCATCCCGGCGGTCGAAAAATTCATCCGATGGTTTCCTGGGAGTTTAGGAGTCGAAATGAAATAACTTGCGCGTTTCGAACCCTCCACAGGCCTGTGACCTGCGATGATGCTCTCGATCACGTATTTGTTACTTCATTACATCCCCTTACCTGGGTGTCGTCCTGGTGGTATCAAATGTACCGATCACCTCGCCGGGTCGACGGCCCGGCGCGCGACCGCGACCGCGACCGCGACCGCGACCGCGACCGAATCAAGTTTCCTGGTGTCCGGCCTGAATCTGGAGGCGAGGGTCCGGAAACGAGACTCGGGAACGGAACCGAGGGTCCCCACCCGCCACCGTCCCGCCGTCCTACTCATCCCATCCGTCGCCTCCATTCCCTCATGTCTCCCGCCGCGATCGGGCTCCGGGCAGGTGGCCTGAACGCACAGGTCCCGGGGCGCTTCCAGGTGGAGACCCACCGTGAACCAAGCGCCGTGGCACCACTCGCGCTGGCATTCGTCGGACCGACGATGAGGAGCACACCATGGCAGTCACAACCGATTCCGTATTCGCCGGGGCGGACGCCGGTACCGGCGTCGCGGCCGACCACGGGAACCCGCTCCCGGACCAGGCGCCTGATCTGCTGGCCGCGTTGTTCGATCCCGCGAACAGGCCGAATCCCTATCCGCTCTATGCGCGCCTGCGGGCAGCCGGCCGGCTGCCCGAGACGCCGTTCGGACTGCAGGTCGCCACCCGGCACGACGACTGCGTAGCGGTACTGTCCAACCAGAGTTGGGGGCACGATCAGGAGGCCCACCAACTGCATCCCACCTTGCCCGCCGAGGAGTTCCCGGCGACGTTCCTGTGGATGGAGCCGCCGGACCACACCCGGCTGCGCGGCCTGGTGAGCAAGGCGTTCACCCCGCGTCGGGTCGCCGATCTGCGGCCGCGTATCACCGCCCTCGTCGACGACCTGCTCGACACCGCGCTGCGGGCCGGAGAGTTCGACCTCATCGAGACGATCGCGTACCCGCTGCCACTCACGATCATCTGTGAGATCCTCGGGGTGCCGGCGGCCGACCACGGCATCATCCAGATCTGGTCGCAGGCGCTGGCCAGGGCGTTCGACCCGGACGTCCTGATGTCTCCGGAGGCGTTGGCGGAACGTAACGACGCCATCCCTGAGTTCCTCGCCTACTTCCGTGCGCTGGTCGCGCGCAGCCGCCGCAGCGGTGGCGACGATCTGCTCAGCGCGCTGGCCGCCGTCGAGGAGCAGGGTGATCGGCTGACCGAGGACGAACTGCTCGGCACCTGCGTGACCCTGCTGATCGCCGGCCACGAGACGACGGTCAACCTGGTCGGCAACGGGGCGCTGGCGTTGCTGCGTAACCCCGATCAGACGGCGTTGCTGCGCGACGAACCGGATCTCATCCGGCCCGCCGTCGACGAGCTGCTACGCTATGACTCCCCGATCCACCTCAACACCCGGGCAGCGATCCGGGAAATGACGGTGGGTGGCCAGACCTTTTCCCCGGGTGAGGGCGTGGTGGCGTTGATCGCTTGCGCCAACCGCGATCCGGAGGCGTTCGACGACCCGGACCGTCTCGATGTGCGCCGCTACGTGGCGGGCTCCGGCGCGTCCCGGCACCTGTCGTTCAGCCTTGGCCACCACTACTGCCTCGGCGCGCCGTTGGCGTTGCTCGAGATGGAGATCTTCCTGGCGGGGTTCCTCCACCGGGTCCGGTCCGCCGAGCTTCTCGTCGATTCGCCGCCCTACAAATCCAACCTGCTCATCCGAGGACTGGCGGAGCTCCCCGTCCGCTTCCGGGGATAGTGCCGCAAAGTCGCGGATCGAGCCGATTCTGATATTCTGCTCGAAGTCAAGTGCCAGGTCGGAGGCGTGGTGGATGCCACGTCGGGCGAATCTTACGCCGTATCTTCCGTATCTCCACACGCCGTATTCACCCGTAGTTTTTCGGGATCGCTAGCGTGTCCGCGGGAGGTGCCATGGAGAGCAAGATCGATTTCCGATACCTCGTCTCTTTCCTGGCGATCGCAGAAGAACTCCACTTCGGCCGGGCCGCGGCCAGGCTCCATCTGGCCCAGCCCTCTCTCAGGAGTCGAAATGAAATAACTTACGCGTTTCGAACCCT
>NZ_CDWRCM010000313.1:2327-2983 GCF_977927585.1 Frankia sp. CcWB2
CCACAGGCCTGTGACCTGCGATGATGCTCTCGATCACGTATTTGTTACTTCATTACGTCCCCTCAGTCAGCAACTCCAGCGTCTCGAACGTGACATCGGTGTCGAACTGGTCAACCGGACCTCCCGGGAGGTCCGGTTGACTCCGGCGGGCCGGGCCTTCGAGAAGGAGGCACGACGTCTGCTGGAACAGGCACGACAGGCGGTCCGGGCGGCCAGGGAGGCCGCTTCCGGCCGGACCGGTCGGATCTCCATCGGGTTCAACTTCCCCGCCGGGGAACGGGTCCTCCAACCCACCCTGCTGCGGCTCAACGCTGACTACCCGAACGTCTCGACCACTCTCTGGGAGGCTCGCAGCGGCCCCCAGCTGTCCGCCCTCACCGCGGGAAAACTCGACGTCGCGCTCGTGTTCACTGGGCCTCTCGCGGCCCAGTTGCGGTCCCATCGGGTCTTCACCGTGCCGCTGGTGGCGCTCGTCGGGCGGAACCACCCGTGGGCGGACCGCCGCCAGGTCTCGTTCCGGGAGCTGGCGGGCCAGGGATGCGTGCTGTTCCGCCGGGAACAGAGCCCGGCGATGCACGACGCCATCCTCGCCGCCGCCGACCGCTGTGGCATCCGCCTGAGTGTGGCCGAGGAGGTCGACGACTCCGGCGCCACCG
>NZ_CDWRCM010000314.1:0-2833 GCF_977927585.1 Frankia sp. CcWB2
CGGGACGTACTTCCCAAACAGGCCCTAGCCGCGTTGCAACGCGATGCATCCGAAAGCCGGGCTTACTACAGTCCGGATTGTTCCCGTGCGCTCGGGCGCTCGGGCTCAGCGGTGCCGGACGCCGAGCACCGCCCGTGACCAGGAGGCCGCATCCGCCGTGTCGGACTTCAACCCGCTCGACCTGTCGCTCGACCTGCCGCTCGTGCTGCTGTCCAATCGCGGTCCGGTCAGGTTCGACCGGGACGCCACCGGTCGTACCGTCACCCGGGGGGCGGGAGGCCTCGTCTCGGCCCTGTCCGGACTCGCCGAGCATCTCGACGACGCGGTGTGGGTGTGCGGCGCAGCCAGCGAGGAGGACGTCGCCGTCGCCGGGGAGAGCGCCGGGAGCTCCATCCTCGTCCAGACCTCTCCCTCGCCCCGGCTCGCGGAGGGCGAGCCGGACGGCCCCGCCATCCGGGTCCGGCTCGTCGTTACCGATCCGACCGCCTACGCCGACTTCTACAGCGTGTGGTCCAACCCGATCCTGTGGTTCATCCAGCACGGCCTCTACGGCCGGTCGCTGTCACCGGTGTTCACCCGGGCCGAGCACGACGCCTTCGAGAACGGCTACGCTGCGGTCAACCGGGCCTACGCCGACGCGGTGGTTGACGAGGCGCGCGCGCGGGGTGGCAAGGCGCTCGTCCTGCTGCAGGACTACCACTTCTACCTCGTGGCCGACTGGGTGCGGGAGCAGTGCCCGGATGTGGTGCTCACGCATTTCATCCACATTCCCTGGCCGGGGCCGGACGAGTGGCGCGTCCTGCCCGCCGACATCCGGGAGCGGCTGCTGCGCGGGCTGCTCGGTAGCGATGTGGTCGGTTTCCATACCCGGCGCTACGCTCGCAACTTCGTCCTGTGCGCCCAGGAGCTGCTCGGCCTGCCGACCGACCTGGAGCAGCTGACGGTGACGGTGGCGGACCGGGTGGTCCGCGCCCGGTACCACCCGATCTCGGTCGACCCGGCGGCGCTGGACGCTACGCAGGCCTCCGAGGAGGTGGCGGCGCATGTGGCGATGCTGCGCTACATCTTCCTCGACGATGGCCGTCAGCTCATCCTGCGGGTGGACCGCACCGACCCCAGCAAGAACGTCGTGCGCGGCTTCCTGGCCTTCGGCACCCTGCTCGATCAGCATCCGGAGCTGGTGGGCAAGGTCAGCTTTCTGGCGCTGCTGCAGCCCAGCCGCACCGACGTGCCGGAGTACGCCGACTACATCGCCTTGATCGGCGCGGTCGTCGCGGAGATCAACGCCCGGCATACCAAGGAGGGGCGCCAGCCGATCGACCTGCGGATGGTCGAGGACTTCCCGCTCGCCGTGGCGGCCTACTCCATCTGTGACGTTCTGATCGTCAACGCGATCGCCGACGGGATGAACCTGGTCGCGAAGGAGGTCGCGGTCGTCAACCGGCGTGGCGGCGTGCTGGCGTTGTCGGAGATGGCCGGGGCGCACGAGGAACTGGGTGAGTTCTCCGTCACCCTGCACCCCTTCGACGTGCAGCAGATGGCCGACGCCCTGTACACCGCGCTGACGATGCCGATGGAGGAGCGCCATCGTCGGCTCGCCGCGGCCGCCGAACAGGTCCGCACCCACGACGTGCGGCGCTGGCTCGACGACCAGCTGGTGGACCTGCGGCGGGTCGCCGGATTCGGGTGACCGGGCTCCCGGCGCGGGAAGAGAATGGCGAGATCGGGTAAAGGTACATCGCCATCCGGGATCGGACATGCCGATCGCGGGTAGTCTCGCACCGGAAAACGATGTGCATCGGGTCGCCGGGCGGCCCCGATGAGGACGGACGGGAGTGGACGTGGCTAGTGAGACCGGTCACCACAAGGCCAACACGGGTTCGTGGGCCGCGGTACTTCTGATCATTGTAGGCTTCGTCGTCGGGACGTTCGCCCTCCCGCTCGCCTCGGTGCCGTTGTGGATCGCGGCCGGCGCACTGTTGGTCCTTGGTGGCGTCTTCGCCCTCGTCTCCAAGATCATGGAGCAGGCCTACTGAGTGCCGTGCCGATCTGGTTCAACGAGGCCTGGCGCGGCACCTACCAGTTCATCGGGCTGCCGCGCCGCGGCGCTCGGCCGCCGGCCGAGCTCAGGCCGGCGGTCAGGCCGGTGGGCCAGGTTTCGGGGCCCCCGTGGGTCTGGCGGCCTCCCGCAGGCCCTGCGGCGTGACGAAGGAGACGAGCCGGGCCGAGTCCTGACCCAGCTCCGCCCAGCGCGTAACGGTCAGATCTTGGACAGCGAGTGCCGCCGTCGGGAACGTGGGGATCTGGTACCGCTCGGCGGGGGGCAGCAGGGCCACGGCCAGCGTGTGGATACCGGGATTGTGCCCGACGAGCATCACGCTGGGCACTCCGTCGTCGATCTCACGCAACCGGTCCAGCAGGTCCTGCGCCTCGGCCAGATAGAGCCGGTCCTCGGTCAGGACTGGGACGTTCGGGGGGAGCGCCTCCGCGAGGCCCTCGACGGTCTGCCGGGTCCGCAGCGCGGAGGAGCACAGAATGAGGTCGGGCGCGAGCCTGTTGTCCGTGAGGTAGCGCGAGATAATTTTGCAGCCCCGCCGGCCCGATCCCGACAGCGGTCGATCGGCGTCGTGGATCGACCGCTCGGCCCAGTCTGACTTTGCGTGCCGCAGCAGAAGAAGGCGCCGCTGTGGTCTCACGAGAGAGCCCTCCGCTGCACGGGGAGGAAATCGACGGCGCGACGTCCGTCGCGTTCCAGCCGGAACTGCCATTCCAGCCGGAATTGCCGGCAATCCGGGTCTTCGAAGTTAACCGGGGTGGGCGTGAAACCCCAGCC
>NZ_CDWRCM010000315.1:0-2824 GCF_977927585.1 Frankia sp. CcWB2
GGGGAGCCCGGTGGCCCGGGCGGCCCGCGAGCGCGGTGGGGCGCGCGGCTCGCGCGGGCCGTGCTGGGCGTCGCGGCGCGCTGCGACGCGGGTGTCCGGCTCGTCGGGCTGCTGGCGTTTCTCGTGGTCGCGCTCGCGTTGTTCGGGTTGACGCTGCACGGCGTGGTCGCTCATCGGCTGGATGCGACCGACGGCCTGGTGAGCCGGCACGGCCGGGCGCTCGCCACGGCTCAGGAGTTGCGGGCCGCCCTGTCCCAGGCGGATGCCGCGGCGGCGGCGGAGGTCTTCGCGCCCGTCGAGCTTCTCGTCGGCAGGGGGGAGCCCGCCGCCGAGCTGCGGCATCGCTATGACCGGATCAAGAACGGCGGGCTGTTCGAGGCGAGTGTCGCCGATGCCGCCCGTGACGTCCTGGACCTGCGCCGACTCGACCCGGCCCTGTGCGCCGCGGACCCGCCCTGGTCCGGCCCCGCGGCGCCGCCGCCCGGACCCGACGGCGCGGGGACCCGGCCGTCGCCCGGGCGGATCGCCTCGTCGTGCCCGCTGGGCGTGCTCGCCGGGGGCATTCCTGTCTACAACGGGATGGTCGAACGGGCCCGGGCGAACAACCGGGCGGGGCTGTCCGTCGGCGAGGCCAACCTGCGGGCCGCCTCGACGATGATGCGCACGGAGATCCTTCCGGCGACCGAGGTGCTCGTCGCCCGGTACGCCGACGCGGTGGACACCGCCTACCAGCAGGCCACCGGCTCGCGGGGCGAATGGGCGATCGTGATCACGGCCGCCTTCGCGATCATCGCGCTCGTCGGCGTCCAGCTGCTTCTGGTCCGACGCACGAACCGACTGGTCAACCCGGGCCTGCTGCTCGGCACCGGGTGCATCCTGGCCACGGTCACCTGGACCGCGGTCGCCTTCGGAACCCAGCAGACCCGTCTCGACACCGCGCAAGACTCCGGGTACCGACCGATAAGCCTGCTCGCCCGATCGAAGACCCTGGCTCTGGAGGCACGGGTCGATGAGAACCTCTCGTTGACGGCGCTCGGCAACGGCACCCGTTTCGACGAGCACTTCGCCTGGGTGACCCGAGGCCTCGGCTTCGACGTGACCGGCGACCGCCTACCGCCCGAACCGGTCACCCGTCGTGGTTCGCTCGTCGTCGCCCTCGACGCGCGCGGGGGGGCCGGGATACCGGCGGGACTCGAGGGCGATCTGCGCTCCTGGCTGCGTATCCGGGCCTCGGTGGTGGCTCTGCTGGCCTCGTCACCGGACTCGGTCGTCGCGGCCGCGCGAGGACCGGGAGACGCCGGCTCCTCCGTCGGGGACCCGCGTTCCTCCGACACGTTCGGACAGGCGGTGACCCGGACCCTCGGGCCGGGCACGACGGCGTTCACCAGCTTCCTCGGCAAGCTCGACGTCGCGATCGACGCCGCCCGGGGCAGGTTCGAAGGAGATGCCCGCCGGGCCGCCGCGGCGTTGCGCGATCTCGAGCTGGCCGGCCCGGCGCTCGTCCTCACCGCGATCGTCGCGGCCGCGGCGGGGATGTGGCCCCGGCTCCGGGAGTACCTGTGAGTCCGCCCGGTCGGACCGGGCGCCGGCACCCCCCCATCCCGACGAGGGGAGTGGGCCCGGTGCTCGGGGGGATCCTCGTCGGCTGCATGGTCCTCGTGGGCGCTACGGGCTGCAGCACCGCCCGTAGTCCCCTTCCGCTGGAGGCCGCCCCGATGCCGCCATCACCGGTGCCGGGCGCCGAGCCCACGCAGGCGTCGGCGGGATCGGCCAACCCGGATGGAACCTGTCGCCGGGATGGCAGACCGCTCCGGTCGAGCGATCCCCCCCTCACCCCGATGCCTCCCCCCGGCCGGATGCCGGTGGGCAGCCGCCTGCGCGCGATCGCGCAGGACCGCGGCTACCTGCGCGTGGGCATCGCCACCGACGCGCCCCCGGCCGGGTTGATGAACTGGCGCACCTTGCGACTGGAGGGGTTCGACGTCGGCATAGCCCGCGCGGTCGCCGCGGCCATCTTCGGTGCCGAGCGGGTCGACAATCATGTCCAGTTCCGTGCCGTCACCACCTCCGAGCGGGAGGACTTGCTCCGTTCCGGCATGGTCGACATGCTCGTGGCCACCATGACCATCACCTGCGAGCGCAAGCGGCAGGTCCGGTTCTCCGACGTGTACTACGAGTCGACTCTGCGGTTGCTGGTCCGGGAGAACGCCGGGTTCCGCGGTATCGCCGATCTCGTCGGACGACCGGTCTGCTCGTCGGCGGGGAGCACGTCCAGCGAGAAGCTGGCGCAGCTGCCGGCGCCGGGACCCCGACCGGTGACCCGGGCCCGCATCGCCGACTGCCTGGTCGCGCTCCAGCACGGTGACGTCGACGCGATCGCCGGCGACGATGTCCTCCTCGCCGGGCTAGCCGCCCAGGACCCCGACACGACGGTGCTCGGGCCGAGCGCCTTCGGCGCGGGCTCCGAAGCCGGCGGCTGGCTCGACGAGCCCTACGGTATCGCCATGCCGATCACCGGGGACACGGCGGGAGACGACGAGTTCGTCGCGTTCGTCAACGGCGTGCTTCGCGAGATCATGCTCGACGGAACCTGGTCCCGCCTGTACGACGAGTGGCTGCGACCGGGCCTACGCGTACCCGGCCGCCCCCCGCTGCTCGACGGCGGCCGTCCCTGACCGGGCTGTGAACCGGCGGGCTGTGAACCGGCGGGCCAGGCGAACCAGGCGAAGCCCGGGAGCTCCAGGTCTCCGGAGCTCCCGGGGGCGAGCACGAGATCGAAGCCGGCGATTCATGGCGATTCATGATGAATGATGCGCATCCGAGG
>NZ_CDWRCM010000316.1:0-2201 GCF_977927585.1 Frankia sp. CcWB2
ACACACCAGCGTCGATCTCACCGACCTCGATGCGATGCGAGTCGCGATCCGTCCGGGCACCACGCGGCTGGTGTGGTGCGAAACCCCGACCAATCCCATGCTGTCCATCGCCGACATCGTCGCTCTCTCGTCGCTGGCGCATGACGCGGGGGCGCTGCTAACAGTCGACAACACGTTCGCCTCGCCCTACCTGCAGCAGCCACTGACCCTGGGTGCGGACGCGGTGGTGCATTCCACGACGAAGTATCTCGGTGGCCACAGCGATGTCGTCGGCGGCGCGCTCGTGGTCGGCGATCCGGACCTGGGCGCCCGGCTACGATTCCTGCAGAACGCGGCCGGCGCCGTCGCCGGCCCCTTCGACAGCTGGCTGGTACTGCGCGGTGTCAAGACGCTCCCCATTCGGATGGACCGGCACTGCGACAACGCTCGGCGTATCGCGGCCGAGCTCACCACGCACCCCGCCGTCGGGACCGTCCGCTACCCGGGTTCGACCGGGCATGCGGGTCACGGCATCGCCGCGAAGCAAATGCGTGACTTCGGGGGAATGGTCTCGTTCACCCTTCGGGCCGGCCCCCGCGCGGCCGTGGAGGCATGCGGCCGGACCAGGCTGTTCACTCTCGCCGAGTCGTTGGGTGGGGTGGAATCCCTGATCGAACATCCGGCGAGCATGACCCATGCCTCGGTGGAGGGCTCACCGCTCGCGGTACCCGCGGACCTGGTTCGGCTCTCGGTCGGGATCGAATCGGTGGACGACCTCGTCGCCGATCTGCACCAGGCGCTGCGCGGGCTTTCCGACAGATCCGCGTAGCCCGGCCCCGATTTCGGGAGTGGCGGCTTCTGGCGCACGCGCCCGGTACGGAAGGGCGAACCAGCGAAAAAGTCCAAACCTTAACCCACAGGGGGCGTAATGAAGTAACAAATACGTGATCGAGAGCATCATCGCAGGTCACAGGCCTGTGGAGGGTTCGAAACGCGCAAGTTATTTCATTTCGACTCCACAGCGGCGACATAGCGCCCCGTACCCGGTTATCGTGACCTTACTGTGTCGAGACCCTCGGGCGGAGAACAGCAATGGTTGCGCGTGCGCATACGCCGGGCATGTGCCCGGTCCGCCAGGTCGCGATCGTCAGGAGTACCATATGGACGCCTCGACGGACCGCCGAACGATCATTACCACGAGCGCGCTACTCGGCGTCCTCGGGCCCGCCGAGGCGGTCGGCATGACATCCACGGCGGTGGACAGCCGCGCGGCGCTACACCAGGTCGAGACCGGTCTGGAGACCCTCGCCCGCCGCTGGGAGACCACCGCGCCGGCCGACCTGGTCGAGCGCCTCGCGACGCTGGAGCACCATGCGCAGACGATCGGCCGATGGCGGTTGGGCCCAGCCCTGCGCCGGGACTGGATACGAGCACATGGCCGGATTCTTCTCATGACCTCCGTGGCGCGGGGTGACAACGGCATGGCCAGGCCGGCCACAGTCTCGGCGCGGGCGGCGCTCGTCCTCGCGAAACATGTAGGAGACGCGACGACTGCCGCCCACGCCGGAGTCGTGTTGGCTGAACTCGCCGCTTATTCCTTCCAGAGCACCCGCGACGGGTTGGCGCTGGCGCGGGCGGCCCAGGCCACGGCACCACACGCGCACACCGCGATCCTGGCGATGACCACCGAGGCGCACATCATGGCCGCGTGCCACCTGCCTACCGACGATATCGTTGCCGTGCTGCGCTCAGCGGGATCGGTCGCGGCAAAGCTCCCGGCAGGTGCGGTGGGCTACAGCCTGGACGGTATCCATCCTGGGTATCTGCCGACATTCGGCGGTGCGGCACTCGTCGCCGCCGGCGCATTGGACGAGGGAAATGAGCGGCTGAGCGAGGCAGCCGAACTGTTCAACCGTTCCCGGGCGTCCGGTGCTCTCGCCGCCGTCCGCCTTTACCAGGCATCCGCGGCGATGCACGCACGCGAGCTGGACAAGGCCGAGATCCTCGCGACCAGAGCGCTCGCCGCATCCGCCGTGCGGCCGAGCAGTTGGCTGTCGAACGGAATCCTCTTTCTCGCCGAACGCGCCCGCAGCCAGGGCGCGGACTGGTCCGGACTCGTCATCCAGGCCCAGGAATGGTCCCCACTCTGATCGCGTCGTTGGGGACGTAATGAAGTAACAAATACGTGATCGAGAGCATCATCGCAGGTCACAGGCCTGTGG
>NZ_CDWRCM010000316.1:2342-2952 GCF_977927585.1 Frankia sp. CcWB2
AGGGCAGTGTTCGAGGCGATCGGCAGCGGCGGCGGTGTCGCCTGAGCGAGAACGGGATAAGAAATAGGCACGGCGGTACATTATCGAGTGGGCGACAATGAGAACCGGGACGGTGGAGACGAAAGTGCTTCGGCTCGCCCCCACGGTCATCGCCTTGGTCGCGGCCAGCCGCGCCGGGTCCACGCCGACGGGCTGAAACGCTGGGCCCGCTCAGGGATCCGCGCACATCGCGGCGTCAGCCTGTTGCTTGGAGCCGAACAGGTCGGGAATCACCACAATCGGTTCGGGACCTGCCGCCGGGCCGCAGTCGTCGCCCCGGCCGTCCGCCCTGCCGCCCCCGGTCGGACCGGCCTGCGCGGGTGGTCCGGGATCAGTCGACCCGCTCACGGGCGCGGGGAGCAGTCCGCCGGCCGGCCGCGCTTCCGACGGGTTCGACGACGGACGCGGCGCGGTCCGACGGCCGGGCACCGAAGGGTGCAGTCTCCTGTCCTCCGGATCGGGTCCGAAGGCATCCGTCCGATCCGATGCGGCGGGTGGAACCGATGACACCAGCCACCCGCCGTCGGCCGACGGCGGGTGCGTGGGCGAAGACCGGGGCCATGATTCGGGA
>NZ_CDWRCM010000317.1:0-428 GCF_977927585.1 Frankia sp. CcWB2
CCCCGGTTAACTTCGAAGACCCGGCATGGGGCGCCGTGCGGGGTTTCCGTCACCTCGCCTTCGGCGTTTGGGACTACGGGAGGCGATGCTGTGGACATGCAGGATGCCCAGCCGGGTCAGCCCGGCACCGGGGACGTCGGCGGCGACCCGTCCGGGGGCGGCCACGACTCTTCCCCGGGCGGCCACGGCGGTTCCGGGTCCGGGCGCGTCGGTCCGCGGCCGGCTGCCCGCATGCTCGCGGTGGTCGCGGTCGCCGCGGCGCTCGCGGCGCTTGTGTTCGCCCTCGCGGACCCCTCCCCCTCCCGGCACATGCGTGGCCTCCTGATCACGGTGAACCTCGTCTGCCTCGCCGGGGTGTTCACGGCGTGGCTTCGCGTGGTTCTCGTGGTCGGGGCCGCCAGGGCCCCCGGAGGAATCGAGTAAGCTCG
>NZ_CDWRCM010000317.1:762-2687 GCF_977927585.1 Frankia sp. CcWB2
GCTGGACATACCGTGCGCCGGCGTACGTGTGTCCATCCGCTGGTCCAGGCCGACCACTCGTCATGATTGGTCGGTGCGCCTCCGGGTGGCCCTCGTGCACTGATGATCGTCCGGATGTGCTGACGGGCGGTCCCCTCTCGGATCCATCGCGTCGAGCACGTTCGAGACGGCACAGGTTCCGGTCGCGGTCCCTCCTGCCGCGGAAGATCCGTGGCCGCCAGAGTCCACAGGAGGTGGGTTCAGTCTTGGCACGTCATTATGAGCTCATGGTGATCCTCGATGCTGACCTCGAGGAACGCACCGTCGCGCCCTCCCTCGACCAGTACCTCGGTGTCGTCCGTCAGGGCGGCGGCGTGGTGGAGAAGGTCGATGTCTGGGGCCGGCGCCGGCTCACCTACGAGATCGCCAAGAGTTACGAAGGCATCTACGCCGTCATCGACCTGCATGCGGAGCCCGACGTCGTCGCCGAGCTCGACCGTCAGCTCGTCCTCAACGAGTCGGTCATCCGCACCAAGGTCATTCGGCTTCCAGAGCCGAAGAAGCCACGTCAGAGCCGCCGGGCGGCGGCGTGATCCGGTCCGCGGCGACGGCAGTCCCCGTGCCGTCGTGGGCCGCCGATCTCCGGGAGAGTGCCCATGGCTGGTGAAACCGTCATCACTGTCGTCGGCAACCTAGCCAACGACCCCGAACTGAGGTTCACCCCGAACGGTGCCGCGGTCGCCAGCTTCACCGTCGCCTCCACGCCGCGCACCCTCGACCGCCAGACCAACGAGTGGAAGGACGGCGAGGCGCTGTTCCTGCGCTGCTCCATCTGGCGCCAGGCGGCGGAGCACGTCGCCGAGTCGCTGCAGAAGGGCGCTCGGGTCATCGTCACCGGCCGCCTCAAGCAGCGGTCGTTCGAGACCCGCGAGGGTGAGAAGCGCACCGTGATCGAGCTCGATGTCGACGAGATCGGCCCGAGCCTGCGCTACGCCACCGCCAAGGTCGTCAAGGCCGCGCGCGGCGGTGGTGGCAGCAGTTACGGGGGCGGTGGCGGAGGCGGCTACGGCGCGCCCGCCGGCGCCCCCGCCGGTGTTCCCGCGGGCGCTCCGGCCGGCAGCTACGGCGGCGGTAGTGGTGGTGGAGCACCCATCGATGACCCCTGGTCGCAACCGGCCGGCGGCTACTCCGACGAGCCACCGTTTTGAGCGGCCGGTCGTCGTCCTCGCGAACGACACAACGAGGTAGCAGCACACCCATGGCCAAGGCGGCCGTGCGCAAGCCCAAGAAGAAGGTTTGCGTTTTCTGCAAGGACAAGGTCGACTACATCGATTTCAAGGACACTTCGCTGCTGCGCAAGTACATCTCCGACCGGGGCAAGATCCGGGCCCGTCGGGTGAGCGGTAACTGCAGCCAGCACCAGCGCGACGTGGCGACGGCGGTGAAGAACAGCCGCGAGATGGCGCTGCTGCCCTACACCGCCTCGGCCCGGTAGGGGGTGGCGATGAAGCTCATCCTGACCCAGGAGGTCCCCGGTCTCGGCAGCCCGGGTGACATCGTGGAGGTCGCGAACGGGTACGGGCGCAACTACCTCGTGCCCCGCCGGTACGCGATCCTCGCGACCAAGGGCGCGGAGCGTCAGGTCGAGCAGATCAAGCGGGCCCGGTCGGCCCGCGCGGTCCGCGATCTCGGGCACGCTCAGGAGATCGCCGGTCAGCTCGGTGGCCTCAAGGTCGAGCTGACCAGCCGGGCGGGCAAGGAAGGCCGCCTGTTCGGTTCCGTAACGGCGGCCGACGTGGTGGAGGCGGTGACCGCCGCGGGTGGCCCCGAGCTCGACCGGCGCCGCGTCGAGCTCACCACGCCGATCAAGTCCCTGGGCGCCTACACCGTCGCCGTGCATCTGCACCCCGAGGTGACCGCGACCGTGAAGCTCCAGGTCACGCAGG
>NZ_CDWRCM010000317.1:2796-3214 GCF_977927585.1 Frankia sp. CcWB2
CCTGACCAGGGCCGGGCGGGCCTGATCGCGGCCGGATGGGCCCGAGGCCGGGCGGTTCTGACGGCGGCGTCCGCCGTTTCTCCCGCTGTACCGCCGCGCTCGTTGTACCGGCTCCCCTGGCCGACCGTCTCAGGCGGCCGGCCAGGGGAGTTCGTTGTGCGTGGGGCAAGGGGCGACGAGCAGATCCGAAACTTTTTCTTATCCACAGGGCACTCGCGATGCGGGCGCCTGCCAGCTGGGTTTCGTCGAGGCTGTGGTCTCGGGTGTCCACAGGTTTCCGGTTTCCGTCCCGATGTCCTCCCCAGGTTCCGGCCGGTTGCCCACAGCTTTTCCACAAGGGCCTGTGGATAACTTTTTGCTGGGGGTGCCCGCCGGTCCGTAAGGTCGGACCCTCCAGACTGAGGAAGGTACTTCTAGC
>NZ_CDWRCM010000318.1:0-2755 GCF_977927585.1 Frankia sp. CcWB2
ACGTTCCGCGCTGTACGAGGTTTTCCCGCCGGTCCCGACGACCCGGGCACCCGGTCCACCCCGCGGGCCGGGCGAGGCGGGGCATGCGTCCACCGGGGGGCAGCCGGCTGCGAGACTGGCTGGCGTGCAGACCCTCACATCCTCGTCCGGCCCGCCCGCCCCGCGTGACGAGCACCCCGGAGAGAACGCCACCACGGAGGCCCGAGGATCCGGCGTGACCCCGCGGGACGGCGTGGATCCGAGGGACGGCTCAGGTCCGCGGGAGCGGGCGGGGAGACGTGACATCACGGGAACCGCAGGACCACAATACGTAACGGCAGGACCAGTCAAGGACGCTGACACGATCACCGTCGCCACCCCGATCGTGCGCGTGGACGAGGCGGTCGATCTACTTTCCCGCACGATCGACGTCCTTGTCGTCGGGGGCGGCCCGGCCGGCAGCGCGGCGGCTCTGGGCGCCCTGCGAGAACGCCCGGACGCACACGTCGTCATCGTCGACGCCGCTGAGTTCCCCCGGGACAAGACCTGCGGTGACGGCATCGCCCCGCACGGCCTGGACGTCCTGCGTGATCTCGGCGTGACCGATGCGGTCGCCGGGTACCGGCCGGTGGACCGCATGCGCCTGCGCACCCCAGGGGGCGCCGAGGTGGCCACTCCCTCGGCCCGAGCCAACTACGTGGTACCCAGGGAGGTCTTCGACGCCCGTCTCGTGGCCGCGGCCCAGGCACGTGGGGCTCAGCTGATCCAGCGGCGCGTGCGGTCCCTGGAACTTACCGACCGGCCGCGCCTGGACGGTCGGGGACGGGAGCCGGTCGTCGTGGTCAACGGCACGCTCACGGCGCGGGTCGTCATCGGCGCGGACGGCGCGAACTCCGCGGTACGCCGCGGGCTCGGGCTGCCGGGTAACCCCCCCGAGGCGATGGCGATCGCCGTGCGGGCCTACACCGACGTCGCCTTCGACGACGGCCCCCCCGAACAGTTCATCCACATGACCGACGAGGGTTGGCCGGCCTACGCCTGGTCGTTCCCGATCGGCGACGGCCGTGCGAACATCGGCTACGGGATGCTGCGGTCCCGGCTGGCCGGCGGGACGGACGGAACGAGCGCCAAGACCGTCCTGCGCCGCACGCTCGCCCGCATGCTGCCCGAGACACCGGCGCATCCGGCCACGCTGCGGGCCCATCATCTGCCGCTGTCGACCCATCGCCCCCGGCAGCCGAACGGTTCCGTGCTGCTCGCCGGGGACGCGGCCTCCCTGATCAACCCCCTGACCGGGGAGGGCATTTACTACGCGGTGCTGTCGGGGTCGCTGGCCGGGCATGCCGCCGTCCGCGCGGCGCACCCGGCCAGCGCGGGCCGGGTCTACCGACGCGCTCTCGACGCGGAGCTGGGACGGCATCTGCGGCACACGGCCCTGCTGGCCGGTCTCGCCGGGCGGCGCCGCACGCTGATGGACGCGGCGGTGCGGGCCGCCCGCACTCGTACCGAGCTGTACGACACGCTCGTCGAGATCGGACTGGGCCGCGGCACGATCCCGGCGAGTTCCCTGACCCGTCTGGCGATGCGGCGCACCATGACCGGCCTGCGCTAACCCGCCACGGGCCGCCCTGACCCGCCACGGCCTGCGCTAACCCGTCACGGGCCGATATAGGGAACGGCGAATGTGAGGATTATCACAGATACTCCAAACAGAAGGAGAATACCCACATCGAAGGCCCGCCCCCGCACCGCCAGCAGGCCGATCCGCCGTGCCGGCAGCACCAAACGGGCCAGAGCGGCCATCACCAGGACCACGCCGACGACCACCATTCCTCGGCGCCATCTGTCCTGGAAGACCAGCACCAGCCCGACGGTGACCCCGGCGAGCACCAACGCGAAGGTGGCCTCCCGCCGTAGCCAGCCGCCGATCCCGCCCCCGTCGCCACGCCCGGCAGTCCCGGCCCCGGCGGGTGCGCCGGGCGTGACGAATGGTGGCGGGGAGGCAGCTGGGACCGGTGTTCTCCGGGATCCGGAGATGGTCCCTGCCACTGGTGGCCCAGGCTCCGCACCGACCGCCGACTTCCGGTGCTCCTCGGGGCCGACCAGCGGGGAGGACACCGGACGCCACGGGTCGTGCGATGGGATGCCGTCGCCCTCGACCCGCTCCGGTGGGGACGATCCGGGCTGACCCGGGGCGGCCAGCGGGGCCGGTGCCGGCGGAACGGGACGGTCGAACCGACGCAACCCGCGATACTCGGCGGGAAGGCGCTCGTCACGATCCTCGATCGGACGGAAGACCTCGACGCGGGTGGTGCCCGGCCACGACGGACGCCGCCGGTCCGCTTCCGCCCCAGCGCGGCGCAGCGGCAGCTCTGCCCGCTCCGCCCGGGGATCGGGCGCCTCATGTCCGCCGGAATATCCGTCGGATCGGTACCGCCCCCCCGGCCCGGGGCGGCCTGGATCACCCCCGGGTCGAGCCGGGCCGGAGCCGCGCACCGCGTCGGTCACCCTCACCTCCGGCAGCGGTTGGGATCTCCTGCTGGACAGTGGCCCCGTACGGGACATGGTGGCGTCCCCGCCATCATCGGCGACGGCTTCCACCCGAGTGCAGGATGCATCGAACACCAATCCAACCAGGACATCGGTCCTTACCAACACACGGTAGGCCGCCTGCGGCATCCGGCGCCCACGGACGCACGAGAGCACGGCGGGGCGGCGCACGGCGGGGCGGCGCACGGCGGGGCGGCGCACGGCGGGGCGGCGCACGGCGGGGCGG
>NZ_CDWRCM010000319.1:0-2748 GCF_977927585.1 Frankia sp. CcWB2
CCCTAGGGCGCCGGCCACATCGCCGGACTGCTGGCGTCCCTGCACCTGGGAGGCGAAGACGATCGCGACGATGCCGGCGGGCAGACAGCACAGCAGGGTGGCCACGATCGACTGCCACAGATAGGTCGGAATGGGCTGACCGTACGGCGGTTGCTGACCGAATCCCCCCGGCGGGTACGGCGGATAGCCGCCCGGCTGGCCCTGGCCGTACCCGGGGGGCGGGCCGCTCGGCGGAGTCGTCACCGGTACACACTCCTCCGGGTGAGGGCCGGTGGGAGCGTCGAATACGACGTGCTGGAATCGGTCTCGAAGCCGCCGGCCAAGCCGATGGCGAGGATGACCAGGAACACCACGATGATCGAGGTGGCCGAGATGATGCACCACATCCTGGCCTTCTTGGAGGCATCCAGCGTGCCGTTGATGTCGCCGATCTGCTGGCGGCTCTGCACCTTGGTGGCATAGACGATTGCCACCACACCGGCGGGCAGACAGCACAGCAGGGTGACCACGATCGACTGCCACAGGTAGGTCGGGATCGGCTGGTTGTAGGGCGGAGGTGGGCCGAACCCACCCGGGCCGCCGTAGCCCAGCGGGGCGCCGTAGCCCTGGGGTGCGCCGTAGCCCTGCGGCGCGCCGTAGCCCTGCGGCGCGCCGTACCCACCGGGCGGGGGTCCATAGCCGGGCGGTGGAGCGCCGTAGCCGCCCTGGTCATAGCCGCCCTGGCCGCCATAACCACCCTGGCCGTAGCCGCCCTGGTCATAACCCCCTTGGCCGTGACCGCCGGCGGGAGGGTACTCGGGTGGCTGGGACATTGGGTGCTCTCCTGTTGTCGTCGTGGCAGGCGAGCCGATGAACGGCCCCGCCACCGCGCCTGGCTGCATGACCCTCGGGGCGCTCGACCAGGCACCGCCGACACTCCACCGACGCGTGATCCCCGACCCGTGCGCGGGATCCGTGACGCGAGGTGGGTGGACCACCATGCACGTCCCGGGCTCCGCGCGCGCACATTGTGGCACAGCCAGCATGTCGACCAACCGGCGTGCCGACCAGCCGGGCTCCACGCCACCCGAGAGCCTCACCGCCCGAAACCCCCGAGTTCCGACAAGTCGGTCTAGCACGTCGGTGTAGTGTCTCATCCGAACTATCTAGACATGGCAGCCGGCGTCGAGGGGGCGACCGGAGGCTGGTCCGGTTCGTCTCAGGCTGCTGTGCGACATGGAGGTCATCCGCTTCGATGCCGAAGCCGGGACCCGGGGGTCCTGACGACACTGCCACGCACGGAGGGATACCCGCGGTGAAGCACCGGGCGGAGGGCGATCCCAGCCCGCCGAGAGTCCGATCCGGTTCCCGGCGCGGGCGTCGCCGTCCGCATCACCCTGCCTGGATCGCGTCGCTGGGCGTGATGGCTCTGGTCGCCGCCGCAGTCGGGTGGACCCTCGTCCCCGAACGCGACACCGGGGGCGAAGGCTCGGCGACAGTCGAGGCCACCGCCATCCAGCACGGGAAGCCCCGACACGGCGATGACCCCCGGGTACAACCCAGCGTCTCAGCAGGCACGACCGGCGGGCTACCCGGCGGAGACTCCAGCGCGACCGTCGGCTCCCCCTCGCCGTCACCCGCCCCGGTGCCCGCGGGCACCCCGGCCGGTACGGCCCCGCGGACCGCCGCCAAACCGACGACCCCCGGCGCCGCGGCCCGGGTCACGAAGCCGGCGGTACAGGTGCCCGTCATCCCCGTCGGTGGCGGGGGCGGTTCGGTGCCCGGCGGCATGAGCGGCGTTGCCGCGGGGACGATGACGCAGGTGCGGGCCTGGGAGAGCTTCCGCGGCTCGCCGGTCAACGTCGTGCTCACCTTCACCGACCGGTCGAGCTGGCAGACCATGACGAACCCGTGGCTCGGCTCGGGCCCGGAGAAGTTCTCGACCTTCGCCGGCACCTGGATCATCTCGCAGCCCTTCTACCCGACGGGCGGTGGGGACATGAACTCCTGCGCGAGCGGCGCCTACAACGGCCACTGGGCGGACTTCGGCCGGTGGCTGGTGGCGAAGGGCCGCCCGGCGAGCATCATCCGGCTCGCCTGGGAGTTCAACGGCGACTGGTTCCCGTGGTCGGTCTCCAAGACCAACCCCACCACCTGGGTGAACTGCTTCCGCCAGGTCGTCAGCGCGATCCGCTCGACGGATCCGCAGGCCCGCATCGACTGGACGCTGAATGCGCACAGCAGCGGGGCCTGGGCCGTCTACCCCGGTGACCAGTACGTCGACATCATCGGCATCGACAGCTACGACCAATGGCCGGCGAGCACGGACGACGCTGCCTTCGCCAGTCAGTGCCACGCCGAAACCGGGCTCTGCTCGACAATCGCGTTCGCCCGCCAGCACGGCAAGCAGTTCTCGGTCCCGGAATGGGGACTCGTCGGAAAGAGTGACACCGGGGCGGGCCGCGCCGGCCGGGCCGGCGGCGACAACCCGGTGTACATCCGCAACATGTACCAGACGTTCGCCGCGAACCGCGACATCCTCGCCTACGAGACGTACTTCAACGACTCGGAGCCCGGGAACGTGCACTCCTCCCTGGTGAACCCGACAGAGCATCCCGCTGGCGCGGCCACCTACGCCTCGCTCTGGTAGCGCCCCGCCCCGATGGCGGCACGGCTCCGACCGGATCACACCCAGATCACACCCAGATCGGAGCTGCCGGCCGCTAGACTTGTCTTCCGCACGTGCGTGCGATGAGCCAGCTGCTTGAT
>NZ_CDWRCM010000320.1:0-1157 GCF_977927585.1 Frankia sp. CcWB2
CTCATACCTCGCCCAACGACTGAGTGGATAGACGGGCCACCGCTACCAGCAGCGGGGCTCTTCCCGAACCCCGGCCCTTCCTCCCGGAGGAGGGGTCCGCCGCCGGCGGTGGGCGCCGGGGGTTCCCGCGCGACACGGTGTCAGCCGACCTGCTCGGTGGGCCGCATGAGTAGTTCGTTGATCGCGACCCGCCGCGGCCGGGTGACGATGTAGGCGACGGCGTCCGCGATGTCCTCGGACTGCATCGGCTCGATGTCGGCGATGCGGCGCATGACGATGTTCCGGATCTCCTCGCGGATGTGGGACCTCAGCTCGGTCTCGACGGAGCCCGGTTCGACCACCGAGACGCGCACGTGCCGGGCGGTGACCTCTTGGCGCAGCGACTCGGTGAACGCGTTCACCCCGAACTTGGTGAGGTTGTAGATGCCGGCGCCCATGGTGGCGTGCCGCCCCGCCACTGAGCTGATGTTTACCAGGTCCGCGACCTGGCGGGGGCCGTCGTCCGCGGCAGTGAGCAGATGCGGCAGCGCTGCATGGGTGACGTACAGCAGGCCCTGCAGGTTCAGGGCCACCATCCGGTCCCACTCCTCGGTCGGCGCGTCGAGGATCGGCCCGGGCAGCATGATCCCAGCGTTGTTGACGACGGTATCGAGCCGACCGAGCTCCGCCACGGTGCGCTTCACCGCGTCGACGGCCTGGGCCTGGTCGGTGATGTCCAGCGGGAGGGGGAGGGCGGTGCCGCCGGCGCCGGTGATGTCGGCGGCGAGGCGCTCGAGCCGGTCGCCGCGCCGCGCGACCAGCGCCATCGCGGCGCCGTGCCGGGCCAGCTCGCGGGCGGTCGCCTCACCGATGCCGCTGCTCGCACCGGTCACCAGGGCAACGGTGCCGTCCAGCCGTTCGCTCATGTGTACGCGCTCCTGAGTCGTGGGCGAAGTCGCCGGGTCGGTCAGCGTGGTCAGACGCCTTACCCGGAGCGGCTGGAAGGCGGTGTCGCGGCCGGCCGCACGAACCGGTGGAACCCGGCGACAGGCACTGTCCGGTCATGCTGGGCGAAGCCTACTGGAACGATCTCGCTTCCGTGGACAGCGAAGTCGAGATTCCCCGTCCATAGGGAAGGATCGTCATGGGGTCAGCTCGCCGGACGGCTGGGGGTCACT
>NZ_CDWRCM010000320.1:1701-3259 GCF_977927585.1 Frankia sp. CcWB2
ATCCTGTGCTCTAAGGGGACGTAATGAAGTAACAAATACGTGATCGAGAGCATCATCGCAGGCCACAGGCCTGTGGAGGGTTCGAAACGTGCAAGTTATTTCATTTCGACTCCTAAGCCGTTCTGAGCCGAAGACAGAGCGAGATCCGTTCTAACCCCACAGTGTGCATATCGGTGCGGCGAAGATCTTCGGGTCGAGTTGATACAGTCTCGGCCCGGTGTGTAGTACCACACCGGCGATGAAGCGTTCACCGAGTTCATCTCGTAGCCACGTCAGATGACGTACCGAATTCTTGCCGGGCGCCGCGTCGGCCTTCACTTCGATTCCGATCACCTGCTCGGCGCCGAGCTCGGCGAGAATGTCAACCTCGTGGCGTCCGGCCTCCTGCCGCAGGTGGTGAAGGCGGGCTCTACTAGAGCCGGCTGGAAGCTCGGCCCGAACCTGCGCGGCCACAAAGGTGTCGAGGACCCGACCGAGGAGATCGCCGTCTCGGAGCGTCGCGTTGACGTCGAGGCGAAGGGCAGCGCCGATCAGTCCGGGATCGACGACGTACTTCTTCGTCGTCCGGACAAGCCGCTTGAGTCGGTTCGTCGTCCATGCAGGAAGCGCCTCGACTATGGGGACGTAATGAAGTAACAAATACGTGATCGAGATCATCATCGCAGGTCACAGGCCTGTGGAGGGTTCGAAACGCGCAAGTTATTTCATTTCGACTCCTATGAGCAGGTTGCTTAGTAGGTGATCATATGCGTCGGCGGTCTTCGCGTTGATTCCGGCGGTTTCGTACAGCGTCTTGCTGTTCACTACACCGGCGGAGTTCAGAGTCAGGACCTCGAAGTATCGTCGTAGGCGATACGGGTCACGGTTCTCATGGAGAATTTCGACGTCACGGGTGAGAAGCTGATCCAGGTAGCTTTCCAGCCAGTAGCCGCGGGTGCGGTCCGAGAGGTGCAGTGCGGCTTCGGGGAATCCGCTTCGCAGGGCCATCTCGACGTAGCCGCGAAGGTCTGGTGCGCCTGACGGCACGACCAGCAAATCCGCGCCGCTTGTCGCGATCCGATCAAGGAAGGTCGGCCTGTCGACTCAGCCGATGATCTCTCGTATGGTGAGACCGGTCATAGGCACTCTTACCAGGCGGCCGGTGCCAGGCCAGTTGTCGGCTTCGAGATCCGTTCGTACGGAGCCGGCGACGATGAAGCGGCCGGGCCGGGGCTCGGAATCGACCGCACGTTTGATCGCGCCGAGCACCGTCGGAACCATCTGCCACTCGTCCAGTCTGGAAGTCCGCGGAGAGCGGCGTCGGGATCCGCGGTGAACGCGACAGCCTCGCGTGGTTGATCGAGACGGATAACTGTGCGGGCATGCCGGGCCGCTGTCGTGGTCTTGCCGGTGGCCCGCGGCCCGACGACCAGTAGTGCCGGCAGTTCCTGCAGAAGATCACGGATCAGGCCGTCGACGAGCCGTGGGAGGTAGGGCCGATTCATGATCGAAGACTACCAACTTCACGCACTGGCTAGTACCAACCTCCCGCAAATACTGGTCCTAGGGCCTGTTTGGG
>NZ_CDWRCM010000321.1:0-2704 GCF_977927585.1 Frankia sp. CcWB2
GAGGTACGCGCCCCCGACCAGGCCGGCGTGCTGTACCGGATCGTACGGGCGCTGTCCGGGTTGCGCCTCGATGTCGCCACCGCCATCGTCGCGACCCTCGGACTAGACGTGGTGGACGCCTTCTACGTGCGGGAGGCCGATGGTGGTCCGGTGGCGGACGGCGGACGGCGCCGTGAGATCGCGGACGCGATCCTCGCGGCCCTGGGACCGATGGAACCCATGGACCGCGCGGAACCGGCCGGCCGGACCACACAGACGTGATCCAGCCCGCCGGGATCCGCTCGGACCAAGCGTCAGCACCGTCGTGGGAGACGCTATGATGAGCAGGCACGTTGGGAGGCTTCGCCTAGTCCGGTCTATGGCGCCGCACTGCTAATGCGGTTGGGGGCATACACCCCCTCCGGGGTTCAAATCCCCGAGCCTCCGCATCGACCAGGCGTTTTGAACGTACGTTCGAGACGCCTGGACAATTTCAAGATCATGCATCTCTAGTCGGCGGCAGTGGCCTCGGCGGGACCACGGACGGGCGAGTCGAAACGAGGGAATCCCACGGGCCGGAGCCGTCACAGGTCATCTTCGACGGGGGCTGTCTGGTCTTTGTGGGCGCCGCGCATGGTGGGGAAGAGGACGACATCGCGGAGAGTCGGGGCGTCGGTGAGCAGGGCAACGAACCGGTCGATGCCGAGCCCGAGGCCGGACATCGGGGGCATCCCGTATTCCATGGCCTCGATGAAGTCCTCTTCGAGCATCATGGTCTCGTCGTCACCGGCCTCCCGCAGCGCGGCCTGTTCCTCAAGCCGCTGCCGCTGTTCGGCGGGGTCGACGAGTTCGGAGTAGGCCTTGACGATCTCCACGCCGTTCACCACGACCTGGAACATGTCAAGCGCGGTGGGATCGGTGTCGCTGCGCCGGGCCAGCGGGACTAGTTCCGCTGGGTGGTGCACGAGGAAGCACGGCTGGACGAGATCGGGTCGGACCGTCTTCTTGTAGAGCAAGTCTACCAGGCCGGCGTAGGACGGGGAGGTCCCGACGTCCAGGCCGAGTTCGGCCACCCGGGCGCGCAGAGTGGGAAGATCACGGACGACGGTGAGGTCGATGCCGGTGTACCGCTCCACCTCGGCCCGGTAGTCGATCTCCGGCCAGTCGGTGCCGAAGTCGAGCTTGACACCCTCGTAGGTAACCGCCCGGGTGCCGAGGACGTCGTCGAGGACCGTGAGGATCAGTTCGCGGACGAAGGCCATGTTGTCGTGGTAGTCCCAGTAGGCGGCGTACCACTCCAGCATCGTGAACTCCTGGAGGTGCGAGGAGTCCATGCCTTCGTTGCGGAAGTTGCGGCCGAGTTCGTAGACGCGGTCGTAGGCGCCGACGACGATCCGCTTGAGATAGGTCTCGGGGGAGATCCGCAGGTAGAAGTCCTCACCGAGGGCGTTATGCCTGGTGATGAACGGGCGGGCCGCGGCGCCGGACCCTGCCTCTTGCAGCATCGGGGTTTCGACTTCGAGGAAGTCGTTGTCGTCAAGGAAACGCCGAATCCGCCTGATGATGTTCGCTCTGGTCTGGAAGCGTTCCCGGGACTCGGCGTTGACGAGCAGGTCGAGGTAGCGGCGGCGGTAGCGGGCCTCGACGTTGGACAGGCCCTGCCACTTGTCCGGAAGGGCACGCACGGTCCGGTTCAGCACCGTCATCTCGGAGATGGCGACGGTCCGTTCGCCGCGGCGGGTGGTGTAGAGGCTGCCGGCGACCCCGACGAAGTCGCCGATCTTCACAGCCCGGGACCATTCCTTGACGACCTCGGCACCCAGATCGGTCTTGGACAGGGAAACCTGCACCCGGCCGCTACGGTCCTGGAGATGCCCGAAGATCAGCCCGCCCATACGGCGCCACAGGACCACGCGGCCGGCGAGACGGACAGCCGTCCCGTCGGGAGCGGCTGCGGCATCGGCCGCGACCGCGTCGGTCCGGTAGCCGGACCGCGGCCCCGCCACCTCGGTTACCCCGGACTCCTCGATCGACATCAACACACCCTCTTGCCGCAGAAAGCACCAGCTAGCCACGAGGGTGGCGTTGCGTGAACGCTCCCGGGCGGGCCAGGCGACGGACCGCCATCCTGTAGATGACTGCTCCAGAGATGACTGCTCCAGCCTACCGACCCTCAGCGAACCACAGCCGGCGTAGGTCATCCTGATAGTGGTCGATTGTGGCTTCCGCGAGATGCCGGGCACGGCCAGCTCCATGATCGCGAAACGCTCGGACGCCGACGCCGCCAGGGGCGGCAGGGCTTGTTCCTTTGACGGCGGGTATCACGATTGGTGGCGGGTATCACGACAGTCAAACGCTCTTCTGCGCCTTGTTTTGTTCACATCCGTCCGGAAATGTTCTCCGATGGGTTGGGTGTGACCGGGTTGGGTTCGACAGGTTGAGGTGAATAGGGTGGTCATCGCGTGAAGGTGCTGCTCTACACCGACACAGCCGGCCGTGGGGGCGCCGAGATCAGCCTGGGCAATCTCGCGGCGGCGGCGGATCCGGGCCTGGACGTCCAGGTTGCCGGTTCCGACGCCGGGCTGGTCGAATGGGTCGCCGGCCGTCGGCGCGGCGGCGCGTCCGTCCATGTCGTGCGCGGGGGGACTGGCGCGCACGTGCGGCTGCTGCGCCGGGTATGCCCCGACGTCCTGCACGTCAACCGGTGTGTGCCGTGGGCGTGCGC
>NZ_CDWRCM010000322.1:0-2684 GCF_977927585.1 Frankia sp. CcWB2
TCCAGATCCGGAACCAGCCCCCTGATCAGCGACCGCCCTCGGCGGGCCGCAGCGCCCACCGGCCGCCGGCGAGCGCCTGCCGCAGCCGGTCCTCCTCCACCCGCCAGTAACCGTGTTCCCGGCCGTCGAGCAGGATGACCGGCACCCGGTCGCCGTAGGCGTCGGCAAGCTGGGGATCGGCGTTGACATTGGCCTCCCGCCACCTGACCTGCTCCTGCTCGGCGACCCGGACGACCGCCGCCCGCGCGGTATCGCACAGATGACATCCCGTCCGGGTGAGCAGTGTGATACGCACACCGTCGTGGCCGGAATCCGCCCGTTCCAACCCGTCGTCCATTCCACGATGGTAGGCGCGATCCCGGTCGCTGCCGAGTGGCTTCCCGAACCGCTCGAGCGGGACCGAGGTCCGTTCAGGGGCCCGACCCCGACGTGCGGTCCGGTCCGGGCCTCGCCGGGAGACGCCCCCTGCCTGCACCCGGACGATCTCCGACTGTCCGCGGTCCCTCCTCCGGCTACACTCAGCTACTAACGGAACCATGTGCGCCGGGCCTCCCGGCCCGCCTTGCCGCGACCGCACCCTCCGGAGCCCGGGCTGTGACCGAATGCACGCTCGCCGACCTCGCCGCCGACCTCGCCGCCGGCCTCGTCGCCCCGCGCCGCGGCCTGGATGCAGCGCGGGGACCGTCGGTCCCGCTCCTCCCGCTCCTCAGGAGGGACGGGATCCGCGCCCTCCTACCCCGGTTGTCCGGGACCGGACGGCCAACCGCCCCCACGGCGTCGGGATCCACGGTGCCGGCCGGGACGAGCCGCGCGGCGGGGACGGACCCGGCTGCGGCCACGACGACGGTGGCGGCCTGGCCCGTGGGATCCGCCCGGCATCCCGGCCCCCTCCACCGGCAGGATGCGATGTCCCCGGTGGGCGCCCGGGAGGACCGCGAGCGGGTCGGGGACCCTCCGAGCGAGCCGGCCGACGACGACCGGACGGCGCTCGTCGCCCGGGCCCGGCGAGGTGACGTCGACGCCTTCGGGCTGCTCTACGACCGGTACGCCGACCTCGTGTTCCGATACGCGCTGTACCGGCTGGGCGGGGATCCGGTGGCCGCCGAGGACATCGTCAGCGAGACCTTCCTGCGTGCCTTCCGCTCAATCGGCACGTTCCGGTGGCAGGGGCGGGACATCGGTGCCTGGTTCATCACCATCGCTCGCAACCTGCTGGTCGATCAGGCCCGCTCGGCGCGGTGCCGGTTCGAGATCCCGACGGCGGACATCCTCGCCGCGGCCGAGCACCGGGCCACGGCGCTGACGGTACCGAGCCCCGAAGAGTCGATCCTGGCCGTGCTGACCCGCCGCGAGCTGCTCGACGCCGTCCGCGAGCTGCGCCCGGACCAGCAGGAGTGCGTCGCGCTCCGGTTCCTCGAAGGGCTGTCGGTCCGCGAGACCGCGCTGGCCATGGGCCGTAATGAGGGGGCGGTCAAATCCTTGCAGTTCAGAGCGATTCGGACACTTGCTCGCGCCCTTCCCGCAACAGACACGGCCTGGCCTCCGGGCCCCTCGCCGTGAGCGATATCCTAGATCACGTCGCAACCGCGGCCCGGTCGTTGTTCCATCGGCACTTTCGCGCAGTCACGTTCGAGCGGCGGCCGCCGCGAAGTCGTACCGCACCGTACTCTGACGGCGTGCCGGCGAACCATGGCGTGGATCGCGGCGCGCGGAGGTGGCGACAAGGGGTGGGCGGCGGCCCCGGTCACTTCCCGAGCCGAGCCCTTGCTCCGCCCCGGACAACATGGAGTTGACGATGAGGGTGCGACGACGCAGGGACCTGGCCACGACGAGGCAGGCCGCCGAGGCCGCCGCGATCGCCGCCTTGAAGGTCGCGGCCGAGGAGGTTCCGCGGGCCCCGCTGGACGAGTCGGCGGCCGCGTTCTTCGACGTGGACAACACCATGATGGCGGGCGCCTCGATCTTCTACTTCGCCCGCGGCCTGGCCGCCCGGGACTTCTTCAACTCGCGTGACCTGATCCGGTTCGGCTGGCAGCACATCACCTACCGGCTGCGTGGGCTCGAGGACCCGAACGGCATCCGGGACGCTCGGGAGACCGCGCTCGCCTTCGTCGCCGGGCGCACGGTGGCCGAGATCGTCCGTTACGGCGAGGAGATCTACGACGAGCGGATGGCCGAGCAGATCTACTCGGGCACGCACGCGCTCGCCCAGCAGCACCTTGACGCGGGCCAGCGAGTGTGGCTGGTCACGGCCACCCCGGTCGAGCTCGCCTCGGTCATCGCCCGGCGACTGAACCTCACCGGCGCCCTCGGCACGGTCAGCGAGGTCTCCGCCGAGGGCACCTACACCGGCCACCTGGTCGGCGGTCTGCTGCACGGCCAGGCGAAGGCCGAGGCCGTGCAGGCGCTCGCCGAGCGGGAGGGTCTGGACCTGTCCCGGTGCTGGGCCTACTCGGACTCGATCAACGATCTGCCCATGCTCTCCCTGGTGGGCCACCCGGTCGCGATCAACCCGGATCCGGACCTGAAGACCGTGGCCCGGGAACGCGAATGGCCGATCAAGGACTTTCGCACGGCCCGCAAGGCAGCCAAGATCGGCATTCCGACGGCAGCCGGGGTGGGCGCGCTCGCCGGCGGGGTCGCCGCCGGCATGGCGTTGCGGCGCCGGGCCGCGGGCGCCTAGC
>NZ_CDWRCM010000323.1:0-2159 GCF_977927585.1 Frankia sp. CcWB2
GCCCAGGGTCAACCTGCCCTCGTCCCTGTTCGACGCGGTCGCCCTGCCGGGCCTCCCGCGCGGTGACTGGTCCGGCATCGCGCTGGCCATCGTCATCGTCGCCAGCGTCGAGTCCCTGCTCTCGGCCGTCGCGGTGGACCAGCTTGCCACCACCCGAGGCTGGCGGGGGCCGCGCGTCGACCTCGACCGCGAGCTGCTCGGGCAGGGCTCGGCGAACCTCGCCTCGGGCCTGGTCGGCGGGCTGCCGATCACCGGGGTGATCGTGCGCAGCTCCACCAACGTCGCCTCCGGCGGGCGTACCCGGAAGTCTGCCGTCCTGCACGGCGTCTGGGTGCTGCTGTTCGCCGTGTTCTTGGGCCGTGCCGTGGAGTGGATCCCGCTGTCCGCCCTCGCCGGCCTGCTCGTCGTCGGTGCGCGGCTGGTCGACGTCGCGCATCTGCGCCACGTCCGCCGGCACGGGGAGCTGCCCGTCTACCTGGTGACAATCGTCGGTGTCGTCGCCCTCGACCTCCTGCAGGGTGTCGCCCTGGGTCTGCTCACCGCGCTCGCCCTGGTCCTGCGCCGGGTGCTGTGGTCGAGTGTCCGGCTGGTCCGCACCGACGAGCTCTGGCAGGTAGAAGTCGAGGGGACACTGAGCTTCCTGTCCCTGCCCCGCCTCGCGCGGATCCTGGGCCGTATCCCCGTCGGTGCCCCCGTCTCAATCGAACTCATCGTCGACTACCTTGACCACGCCGCCTATGAGCATCTGCGTGGCTGGTGCGCGAACCACGAGGCGTCCGGCGGAACGGTGAGCGTCGACGAGGTCGGCCAGGTCTGGTTCCGCCGGCCGGCCGAGGTCGCGGAGCAGCGGCGCCGCACCGTCGTCCCGCACCTCCCGCGCTGGTTCGCGCCCTGGTCGCAGTGGCAGGAGCTGGAACTCGCGTCGTCACCGTCGGATTCCCATTCGTCGGAGTCGCGGTCGTCGGATTCCCAGCCCGGCGGCGTCGTTCCGCCGGCGATCCACCCGGACCCAGTCCCGGACCCGGCGGCGTCGGTGCCGGCGCAGGCCTCCCCCGACCTGACGGTCCAGCACGTCAGCACAATGTTGCTCGGGGTGAACGAGTTCCACCGGCGGGCCGCCCCGCTCCTGCGGGGCACCTTCGACGAGCTCGCCGGGGGACAGCAGCCCGGCGCCCTGTTCCTCACCTGCGCCGACTCTCGCATTGTTCCCAACATCATCACCAGTAGCGGTCCCGGTGACCTGTTCACGATCCGTAATGTCGGGAACATCGTCCCGGTGGACGACCCCGCCGGATCCGACCCGGACGCGCCCTTGCGACGCGGTGGCGACCTGTCGGTGACCGCCGCGCTGGACTACGCCGTCGACGTCCTGCGGGTGCCCTCGCTCGTGGTGTGTGGCCATTCCGGCTGTGGCGCCATGCAGGCGTTGCTGTCCGGCGCGCTCGACGGCGCACCCGACTCGGCCCTGGCGGGCTGGCTGTCGCACGCCGCCGCCTCGCTTGAGCGGACGCCCCCTGCCGGCACGGAGGATCTGCTCCCGGTGGAAAGGCTGGGCCGCGCCAACGTGGCGCAGCAGTTGGAGAACCTGCGCGCGCATCCGGCCGTGCGCCGTGCCCTGGCACGCGGCACGCTAGAACTCGTCGGCCTGTACTTCGACATCGCCGACGCGCGCATCTGGGTGCTCGAGGAGTCGACCGGCCGGTTCGTCGACCCGATGGACGCGTTGCCGACGGCGGTCATTGGGACCGGCCCGCGTCGCCGGTGGGACGCACCGGTGCGGGTACCCGCACCCATGGTCGCGGTCGGCGCGGGTCCTGCCGACGAGCAACCGCCGCCCGCCGGCCGGCGGGCCCGGTGGCTCAGCCTGCCGCGGTAATGCCGCAGCGGTGAAGGGCCGCCGATCGCCCGGGGCCCGGGGCCCGGGATCAGGGATCAGGGATCCGAGGTGCTGACCCCGGAGATGCACCGATGGTCGGCGACGTCGATCGTTGGATGACGTCGATCGTTGGATGACGTCGATCGTTGGATGACAGAGAGTTGCCGAGGGTTGGGCGCGGTCTCAAGGCCGGAGACCGTTACCAATCCTCGGCAATTCGCCGTCGCGCCGGTTCGCCGTCGCGCCGGTTCGTCCGCGGGGGTCACGAGGCCGGGATGACCCG
>NZ_CDWRCM010000323.1:2252-2774 GCF_977927585.1 Frankia sp. CcWB2
CTCCGGGTAGTCCAGCCAGGATGTCTGACCGTCGGGGGTGACGGTGAGCCCGAAGCGGGTGCAGGACGGCCGTCCTGCGTTCACCCACCAGTCGTAGGCCATTTCGAGTTCGTCCCACAACCGTCGTGGCCCATACTGGGTGACCTCGTGCCCGTCCGACTGCCCGTCTGACCCGGCGGTCAGTGACGCCCACGACTGTGACGCCGCGTGGGACAGCAGAAGTGTTTTCGCTGGGCCGCCTTCCTCGATCTGCCCGGTGGTGCAGCCGGGCAGCCACAGGCCGACCGCGAATCCGGCCGCGGCGTCCCCGAAGGGCTCATCCAGATACCGGCAGGTTGTTCTGACATCGGCGTCGTCCTCGCCGAGCCACCAGACGGGTTTGTCGGCCCGCTGGCCGCGCAGCCGCATGAAACCCGCCTCATCATGAAAATGGCCCGAGGCGGTGCCGTCCGCAACGGTCAATGACAGCAGCGCCCCACCGAACTCGCTCGTGAACGGCAGCACGATCCGCCCGCCCGGCCC
>NZ_CDWRCM010000324.1:0-1493 GCF_977927585.1 Frankia sp. CcWB2
GTCCCTATCTCGACTGGGACGACGCGCTCGACGACCTCGCCGCGGCGGCTGAGTAGGAGCCGCTCCTCGTCATCCTGGACGAGTTTCCCGAGATCGTCGCCACCTCATCCGAACTGCCCGGCGTCCTGCGGGCCTTCCTCGACCGAACAGCCGGCCGGACCAGGCTGCGGATGCTCGTGTGCGGGTCGGCCGTGCGGCACATGACCGCGCTGCAGGAGCAGCGGGCGCCCCTGTACGGCAGATTCGATCTGTCACTGTCGCTGCATCCGTTCCGTCCGCACGAGGCCGCACTCATGCTGCCCAGCCTGACGCCGTCCGACCGGGCGCTCGTCTACGGGTTGGTTGGCGGAGTTCCGTTGTATCTGTCGTGGTGGGACCAGGGCGCCAACCTGCTACGGCTGGCCTGCCGGCCCGGGGCGCCGCTGCTCACCGAGGGACAACTCGTGCTTGCCACCGAGGCGGAGCACGGTGAATACCCGGCGGCTGTGCTCCACGCGATCGCCGAGGGCCGCACCCAGTACAACGAGATCAAGGATTATATTCGGGCTGAACCGGCCCGTACGCTGGATCGGCTCGTCGAACTGCGGCTGGTCGAAAGGCTGATGCCCGTCACCGAACCAGCGCGCAGCCGTCGGCGCGTCTACCGGATCGCCGACAATTTCCTTGCTTTCTATCTCGGCGTGCTGTTTCGGTACCGCGCGGAGATCGAGCGTGGATTAGGGAAAGCACTGCTGCCAGTACTGATCGAGAGTCTGGACGGCCATCTCGGCAAACCGTGGGAGGAAGCGTTTCGCGAGCACCTACGCCGACTCGCGGTCGCCGGCGCGCTGGGCAGGGACATCGTCGCGGTCGGGCCTTATTGGAACGCGGGCGGGCAGAACAAGATCGATGCGGTCGTGCTCGCGGGCAGGGACCGACACCCGGTTCTGTTCGGCGAGGCGAAGTGGGCGCGCTCTATTGACGGTCGACGGATCTCCAGCCGGCTCCTGGAAAAGGCTCACGCTATTACATCGGCCGTTCCAGCAGCCTCGGACCGCCAGACAGACGACGGAGCTGCCGGCCCTGACAGTGGCGGGACCGAAGGCTCTGCCCGGGCACGCCTCGCGCTGTGCGCTCGCGAGGAGATCCGTAACGCGCCGCCAGGATGTCTCACCGTCACTGCCGCCGACATCTTCGATTAGCAATATCCACCCGAGCCGCGCATGAGCTCTCTCATCGAGACTTGGCTGGAGTACGCCGCCTGGGCCCCCACGGACACGAGGAGACGGACTCACGCTGCCCGACCTGGCGCGGGCACGGTGAGCAGGTAGCCGTAGATCTCCTGGTAGACGGTGTCGGGATGCGTGGAGCGCAGGACCCCGTCCCGGGCCGCGCAGGTAGGTCTTGATCTGTTTGTTGCCGGTTTCCCGTTCCCATCTGTGGTGATATCCTCCGGCCAGGGCGGTCGCGGTGGCCTCCCGCGGGTCGAGGGGCTCACCCGCCCGGGCGGCGGT
>NZ_CDWRCM010000324.1:1815-2989 GCF_977927585.1 Frankia sp. CcWB2
GAGCAGCGCGCCGCGGGCCTTCCTGCTGATCTTCGTGT
Organism: Frankia sp. CcWB2; assembly: GCF_977927585.1. Lineage (NCBI taxonomy): Bacteria > Bacillati > Actinomycetota > Actinomycetes > Frankiales > Frankiaceae > Frankia > Frankia sp. CcWB2. The sequence goes on from NZ_CDWRCM010000324.1 coordinate 1,854, forward strand.
TGATCAGGACGGTCCGGTAGGAGCCGTCGGGTAGTGCCTTCAGTGGGGGCAGGTTCAGGTTGGCCCTGACCCGCCACAGCAGCGCCGCGCCGGTGTCCGCGGCCGTGCACCAGGCCGCCCAGGAGTAGAAGGTCCGGTCGGCGAGCAGCAGCCAGTCGGAGGCCAGCCGTGGGTAGAGGCGTCGGGCGAGGGCCTGCTCGCTGGCGACCTTCGTTCCGCGCCGGTGGCGCTGCTTGGAGACACGGTGCACACCGACCACCCCGACACCCCGGGCACCGCCCACCCCCACGTCCTCCTCGCCCACCACGGATAACGACCCACGAGGCTCACCAGGCCAGGCGTTCGACCCCGAGATGTCGAACCGCTGTCGCCGGCTACCCGCTACTACCGCCGACCTGCCGGGCCGCGGCGGGACCGCGCGGCCCAGACCGGGGTGATCAGGACGATGAACCCGGCGGCCACGCCGATCTGCAGAAAGTGACGGATCCAGTCGATACCGGCGGTATCCCGGACCCCGATCACACTGGCGATCGTGTTCCCGACCAGCGCGCCGACGATACCGGCGACGACGGTCAGCCACAGCGGGATGTTCTGCCGACCGCGCAGCACGAGACGGGCGAGAGCTCCGATGACCAGGCCGGAGAGCACGATCCAGATGACTTGGAACACAGCGGCAACCTCACCTTGCCAGCAGAAGCGACGATGTAGGCGATTGACCGACAATCAGGCACGGACAGCGCGGAGCAACGGCGAGAGCTGTTAGAGGTCGAGCTCCTCGGGATTGACGCCGACAGCGAAGCAGGCCTCGCGGACGACAGCCTGCTCGGTCTTGTCGAAGTTGCCGTCGGCGCTGCCGATGATGATGCCGATCTGGATGACCGCGGGCCTCCGACGGCTTCTTCTTCACCTTCCCGACCTCCTGGAGGACCGAGACCTTCCCGAACGCGAAATCCTGCGTCAGCTTTGTCAGGTAGTCGTTGAACCTGCGCTGCAGGTCGTCGGCGGGGAAGTTCGTCAGGACGTTGTTCGTCGCGATCAGGGAGGCGACCCGTTGCCGTTCCGCCGGGTCGATGTGGCCGTCGGCCGCGGCGACGAGCGCGCACATCGCCATGCTCGTGTCCCGAAACGCGCCACTC
>NZ_CDWRCM010000325.1:0-2663 GCF_977927585.1 Frankia sp. CcWB2
TGCCACATCAGGTCACAGCAGGCCACGTCGAGCCAACATTACGCACAGTTACCAAACTGGCTGGGGTTTCACGCCCACCCCGGTTAACTTCGAAGACCCCTCAAACACGAACCTACGACGCTGCGCACGAATCAGTTCGGCCTCCCCGGTCCGAGCCGACCGGTACGGACCTACGACCTGTTCGTCATCTGGCATGTCATCGCGATGAACACCCCCGTCCCCCCCCGGGAGGGTCACCGAGCAACCGCAACGCCGCGCACGCCGGCCCCGTCTTCCTGCCCTGGCACCGAGTCATGCTTGGCTGGCTGGAAGTGCACCTCCAGCGCGTTCTCGGCGACCCGAACTTCGGGCTGCCGTACTGGGACTGGGCGCGCGACGGGACACCCTCCGCTCCCGGCACGGCACCGAACCCCGCTGCTTCGGCGCTGTGGCGGAACACCCCGGACGGTTTCGGGGGCCAGGGCACCCCGATCCCCGGCGGTGCGTTCTTCTTCGACCCCGCCGACCCGACCAGCTTCCGGGTACGGATCTCCACCAGCAGCAGCGGCGCGCTCCAGCAGGTTACCGAACGCGGCGTGCGGCGGAGATTCGGCAGCGCCACGTTCGGATCGTCGATCCTGCCGAGCAACGCCGACCTCACCGCAGCCTTCGACACCGTCGCCGATCCGACACTCGCGAGCTACGACGAGGCTCCCTTCAACGTGAGTTCGCGGGGGTTCCGCAACCGTCTCGAAGGCTTCATCGGCACCGGACTGCACAACCAGGTCCACCGCTGGGTCGGCGGGGGCAGGGACATGTCGCTGGCGTCGTCCCCCAACGACCCGGTCTTCTTCGTGCACCACTGCAACGTCGACCGCGTCTGGGAGGGTTGGATGCGGCGTCACGGCCGCGTGTACCAGCCGGACATGACCGCCCCGGCAAGCCTCCTCGGCCATCGGATCGACGACCCGCTGGTCTCCCCGTTCGCCCCGTCGAGCATGTCGAGCACGCCGGCGACCCCCCGCAGCGTGCTCGACATGACCGGCACCTACACCTACGACGTCCTGCCCTGAAACATCTCCTGTTGACCGACGAACAGGTCCCGTTGAACGACGAGCAGGTCCCGGGGATTCACCGAGGACGGCTTCGGTCCATCTGCATCCATTGCATCCGGCTGCATCCGGCTGCCCGCGGCCTTTCCGCGGGCAGCCGCGGACGAGGGCTGGGCCTACCCGACTGACGGCGGCTGTCCGGATGCCGCGCCCATCGCGGACACGGGAGCCGCGGCCGGCCTGGTCGCGATGACGACGGTGGCGTTCAGGTCGGCGGAACCGGCGACCGTGGGGATCAGGCCGGCCTGGGCGGTGGCTTCGACGATCGACGCTGCCTGCCGCTCGCCGGTCTCGACCAGCAGGTGACCGCCCGGGGCCAGCCGCCGCGGCGCCTCGGCGGCCACCCGCCGCAGAACATCGAGCCCGTCCGCCCCGCCGTCGAGCGCCACCCGCGGCTCGTGCTCGCGAGCCTCCAGCGGCATCAGCTCAATCGCGTCGGTGGGTACATAGGGGGCGTTCGCGGCCAGCAGGTCCACGTGGCCCCGTAGGACGGCTGGCAGCGGCTCGTAAAGATCACCCTCGTAGACCCGGCCACCGGCGGAGGCGAGGTTGCGGCGGGCGCACCGCACCGCGGCCGGTTCGACGTCGGCGGCGTGCACCTCGATCCCGGGCAGGGCCGCCACCAGCGCGACCCCCACCGCCCCCGAGCCACAGCACAGATCGACGACGGTGACCGGCCGGGACCGGTCGGCGACCCGTTCGACCGCCTGATCGACGAGGAACTCCGTGCGGCGGCGGGGCACGAAGACCCCGGGGTCCACGGCTATCCGCAGGCCGTGGAACTCCGCCCAGCCGAGCACGTGTTCCAAGGGCAGGCCGGCGACGCGCCGCTGCACCATCGCGGCGAGTTCGCCCGGGGTCCGGGCCGCATCGACGAGCAGCCGCGCCTCGTCCTCGGCGAAGACGCAGCCGGCGGCCCGCAGCCTCGTGACGACGACGGACCGCGGCAGGGGCGAAGATGGTGAGGAAGACGGGCGAGAAGAGGGGAGAAAGGAAGAAGAAGGGCCGGCTGTCGACACGGGAAGCCTTTCGGGATGCCGAAGGGCACCTTCCCGATCGCCTACTTCGAGCGAACCGCGTGGCCGCGGGAGGAGAGCACCCACCCTGACACAGCGGAAATGGGTCTCACCTCCTCAAGACGATCGTCTGTGGCAACGGCCATCCTACCCGAGCTATCTGATCCGGAGCGCCGCGGGCCGTCACCCCGGCGAACGGAAGATCCGCTCACCCCCCCCCGGCGGGCCTCACCTCGATCGTCCGTGCACTCACGTTCATGCGCTCCATGCCCTCTCCACGCCCTGCGGTCACCGCTGGCTGGTCGGTCGCGGCTGACCGGTAGCGTTGACTGGTCAGGCTTTCCGGGAGAGAGCGGCAATACAAATGCGTACGTTCTACGAGATCGAGCAGCAGGAAGAGTTCAAGGCCGGGCAGGAGCTGCTGGTCCACCGGTGCGAGACATGGGCGCGGGCGCGAGGATTGCCAGCGAATCCGCTGGTCCTGGAGGCCGCGCTGGATTCGCGGCAGCTGAGCACCGACGGGCGGCTGGCATTGTGGACACCTGCTCATGTGCGT
>NZ_CDWRCM010000326.1:0-2612 GCF_977927585.1 Frankia sp. CcWB2
AGATCCAGAGGAGGATCGTGGCGATGGTGACGAAGCCGACGAGGGTCGCGGAAACGTGCGGATCGACGATCGCCTCGGGCACTGCCGCGACGTTGTCCCAGGCGTGGCTCTCGGCCTGTCCGCCCAGCACCACGTGGAACTGGCCGAGGACGATCGTCAGCCCGATGCCGCCGAGCATCCCGTGGACGATGGCCGGCGAGACGGCCAGAGAGGTGCGGGCGACCCGGCAGAGCCCGAGCAGGATCTGCAGGATCCCGGCCCCCACGGTGATCAGGCAGGTGACGCGCCACCCGTAGGTGTGGACGAGGTCGGCAACGATGACGGTCAGCCCGGCGGCCGGCCCGCTCACCTGCAACGGCGCACCGCCGAGGGCGCCGGCGACGACGCCACCGATCACCGCGGCGAGGAGACCCGCGGCGACCGGCGCCCCCGAGGCGACGGCGATGCCCAGCGACAGGGGCAACGCCACGACGAACACGACCAGGGAGGCCTGGAGATCGGGGCGCAGGGGGCTGTGGTCACCCTGGGCCCGGCGCACGTGCTTGGCGGTGGACCCGGGCATGGGCGGCGAATGGCTGTGCCGGGACGGTGACGGCGGGGAAACCGAAGCGGTCATGGCATCCTCCTCGAGTTCGATGCGGCGGGACGGGTGTCTCGTCGGAGATCGGCCCCGAAGTATCACCGTTGGGGACGGTTTGCCGGCGCCCGTCGGACACCGCGGTCCGACCACATCCGACGTCCACCCTGGACCCGCGGAAACGGAAAGCGACTGATGATGCACAGATCTCAACGCGCGAGTCCACAGCTGAGTTTCCCTCTGTGACAGACACCCCATTTATGAGTGATACTGGACACCTTTTATGGCATCCGCTCCCGGGCTCGGACCAGCGGCGCGACGGCGGCCCTGGAGCACGACTGGACGGGCGGGCATCACCTTCAGGCGGGCATCACCTTCAGGCGGGTATCACGTTCGGGCGGGTATCACGTTCGGGCGGGTATCACGTTCGGGCTCGATGCCCGGCAGCGGCACGATCGTGCGTGGCCAGCTGCCGCCGGGTGGGGTACCCATCGACGGTCCGGATGGGCGAGGTTCTCCGAATGGAAGAGGTGCGCGGTGAGCACGGACAGCTTCGACACGGTGATCGTCGGGGCCGGTCCAAACGGGCTGACCGCAGCCCTGACGCTGGCCGAGGCCGGCTGGCGGGTGCTCGTCCGGGAGGCCGCAGGCACTCCCGGTGGTGGGCTGCGCACAGAAGAGCTGACGCTGCCCGGCTTCCGGCACGACGTGTGCGCAACCGTCCTGCCGCTCGCGCTCGCCTCCCCGGCACTGCGCGCCTTCGGCACAGGCCCGACGTCCTCCGCAGGCCCGACCCCCACCGCAGGCCCAGCCCCACGCCCGGCCCCGGCCGGGGGACTTCGGTGGGCGCATCCGCCGGTGCCGCTCGCCCACCCGCTCGACGACGGCCCGGCGGCGCTGCTGCGCCGCGACCTCAACGCCACCGCGGCAGGCCTCGCCGACCGGGACGGCGCCGATTCCGGCTGGCGCCGGCTGGTCGGCCCGCTGGCGTCCGACGGCTCGCGGCTGGCCGAGGGTGTGCTGGCGCCGTTCGACCTGCCGCCCACCGCGCCCCTGGCCCTCGCCCGGTTCGGCGTGCGCGGGCTGTGGTCCGCGACCGCGCTCGCCCGCGCCGCGCTGCGCGGTGAGGCGGCGCGAGCGCTGTTCGCCGGACTCGCCGCCCATTCCATGATCGATTTACATCGCCCGGTCACCGCAGGCTACGGGCTGTTCCTCGGGGTGCTCGCGCACCAGGTCGGCTGGCCGGTAGCCGTCGGTGGATCATCGTCGCTGGCGGAGGCCCTGGTCGCCCGGCTGCGCGAGCTCGGCGGCGAACTGGTCACCGGCGCCCCGGTGACCAGCCTGTCGGAACTGCCGCCCGCGCGGGCCGTGCTGCTCGATCTCACCCCTCGCCAGGTGCTCGCGGTCGCCGGCGACGCGCTGCCCGGCCGCTACCGCGTCGCGCTCAGCCGATACCGGTACGGACCTGGAGTTTTCAAGATCGACTGGGCGCTCGACGGACCGGTGCCCTGGCGCGATCCGGCGGTCGCCGGGGCGGCGACCGTACACCTGGGCGGCACGCTCGCCGAGATCGCCGCGGCCGAGCGGGCCGTCGCCCGCGGCCACCATCCAAACCGGCCGTTCGTACTGTTCGTTCAGGCGTGCGCCGCCGACCCGAGCCGCGCCCCGGCCGGCCGGCACACCGGGTGGGCCTACTGCCATGTCCCACTGGGCTCCAGCGTCGACATGACCGATGCGCTCGAGTCCCAGGTCGAACGCTTCGCCCCCGGATTCCGCGACCGGGTGCTCGCCCGCCACGTGATGGGACCGACGGCACTGGAGGCGCACAACGCCAACGAGATCGGCGGCGACATCGGCGGTGGCACCGCTGACCTGCGCCAGTTGGTCGCCCGGCCGGTGCTCTCGCCACGCCCCTGGGCGACGCCGCTGCCCGGCGTCTACCTGTGTTCGGCCGCCACCCCTCCCGGCGCCGGGGTACACGGCATGGCCGGGCTGCACGCGGCGACCCTCGCCCTCAGCCAGGAGCGGCGACCGG
>NZ_CDWRCM010000327.1:0-2605 GCF_977927585.1 Frankia sp. CcWB2
GACCTCGACACGAGTACGTCCGAGCCGAGTACGTCCGGATAAATCCAGGTAAGTCCCGGCGTCGGCGGGCGAGGCCGGTCAGGAGTGGCCGTAGGGCTCCGGTCCCGGGCCGTCCGCGGTCTCGCCCGCCCCGTTGTCGTCCACCGAACCCGGCGGATGGGCGGCCACGCCCACCAGCTCGACGTCGATCGGCTCCAGGTCGGAGGGGTCCTCGTCGAACAGGACGGGTTCAGGATGCGCCGAAGGAGCCACCAGTGCCTCCGAGTGCGCCCCACAGCCGTGGTCGATCGACGTGACCCGGCCGTCGTCCGGTGCGAGCTCGTTGGCGCAGACGCCGAACATCCGGCCGAGCGCACCCGCGAGCCGCACGTGGAATCCGCAGGTCAGGCAGGATGCGGGCGCCACCTTGGCGATGGATGCGCCCGGGCCGGCGGGACCCGCGTACCAGCGTTCGACCGCTTCCTCCCGCCCGGTCACGGACAGCACCCGGGCCCGCCCCAGACCGAGCTCGATGAAGACGTCGGTGTCGGCGAACTCCTCGGCGTCTTCTGTGCGCAGCGCGAGCCGAGGATCGTCGATGGCGGTCGGCAGCAGGTCCCCGACACCGACGTCGCCCGGCCGCAGCCGCTCCGACCAGGGGACCCACGGGGGCGCCAGCATGGCCCCGTCCCCGGGCATCAACACGACGTCGTCGACCGTCGCCTTGCGCACCCGCGCGGCTCGGGTAACGATCACCGTCCAGACCCAGCCGGGGTAGGCCCGCGACAGGCAGGCGAACCGGTGCAGGGCGAGGCGGTCCCCCTCGCTCTCGACGCCGAGATGCTCACCGACCTCCGCCGCGGACCCCGCCTCCTCGACGGCCGCCTGCCGGGCCAGGTCAACGGCGGCCGCACAGGTCGGATCGGCCACGGGTTCCCGCCCGGACCGGACCGTCCTACGAACATCGGAAGCATCCACGGGAAGTATTCTCACCCACGAACCCTCCCGCCGCCCGACGTGGTCGTAGTGGCGCCGGTCCAGGACAGCGCCGGTCCAAGACGAGGACACTGGGCAGGGTGAACCTGGGCAGCACAGTGGTGAACAGCCTGCGCCGGCTGCGGGCGAGTGTGCGCGGCAATGACGCCGACCGGTCGGGGCTGTCGTCGCTGACGGAGCTGTCGTTCGTCAACGCCGCCGGGGACGCGCTGGTGACCGTCGCGTTGGCGGGTTCGCTGTTCTTCGCCGTCCCGTCCGGCGAGGCCCGGTCGAAGGTCGCCCTCTACCTACTGGTCACCATGGTGCCGTTCGCCCTGCTGGCGCCGGTCATCGGTCCGCTGCTGGACCGGGTGGCCTACGGCCGGCGGACGGCGCTCGCCGCCATCTGCCTGGGCCGCGGGCTGCTGGCGTGGCAGCTCGCGGGGGCGCTCGACGGGCTGGCCGTCTACCCCCTCGCGCTCGGCCTGCTCGTGCTCTCCCGCGGGTTCGGCGTCGCGCGCAGCGCCGTCATTCCCCGGGTGGCCCCGGCGGAACTCACGCTCGTCACGATCAACTCACGGATCTCGCTGGTCAACATCGTCGCCGGGGCGGTCGTGGCACCCGTCGGGTTGGGCATCGCCAACATCCCTTTCGTCGGCTATCCCTGGGTGTTGCGGATCTGTGCCCTCGTCTACATGGCCGGGGTCCTACTGGCGTTCAACCTGCCCGGGCACGTCGACTCCGCCGCCGGTGAGCAGCCACTGCGCGGGCCGCTTCCCTCAAGCGTGGCCCGGCGCGGTGTCGGGACGTGGATCCGGGCGTTCCTCGGCACGCTGCCGGTGGCGCTGCGCGCCGCCCTGGTGCTACGCAGTCTGGTCGGCTTCCTGACGTTCTATCTGGTGTTCCTCCTGCGCACCAACGGCGGGAACAACCTGTGGCTGGGCGGGCTCGCGGTCTGCGCGGGCGCCGGCAGCGGCCTGGGAGTCCTCATCGGCGGCCGGCTCGGCCGGCGCCGCCCCGAGGGCATCCTCATGCTCGCGCTGGTGTTGGCGGCAGGGGGATGCCTCGGTGCGGCGATCACCTACACCAAGTTCACCTCGCTGGTCGCCGCGCTGCTGGCGTCCATGGCGGGGTCGATGGGGAAGCTGGCGCTGGACGCGATCATCCAGCGGGACATCCCGGAGACCACCCGCAACTCCGCGTTCGCCCGCTCTGAGACCGGTCTGCAGCTGGCCTGGGTCGCCGGCGGGGGCCTCGGACTGATCGAGATGCCCGGGATGGTCGGCTTCGCGGTGGCCGCGGCGGCGATGGGGATCACGTTGTTCGTGGAGGCCGGCGCGCTGCGCCGGTCCCGGCTGGCCGCCCGCGCCCAGTTCCGCGCGGACGCCCGGAACCACCCACCCGCCCACAACGATCCGGACACGACGAAACCGCTCGGTCACCCAGGGGTTCCCCCGCAGTCGCCGATGCCCCCGCCGGCACCCAGGCCCCCGCCGGCCCACGCGACCGCGTCGACGCCGCTGCCACCGGCCGACCCGTGGCGGCAGGCCCCACTCCCCATTCCGGCGACGCTCCAGGATCCGACCGGTCCGACCCGGCCTGACCGCCGACGAACGACCCGCGGCCTCCGATGGCGGCGCCAGAACTGGAT
>NZ_CDWRCM010000328.1:0-2599 GCF_977927585.1 Frankia sp. CcWB2
GGGTGAATATTTACCACACCAGTTCGCCGATGCGGAGCTCGTTCTCGCCTATAGAGGATATGGTCAAGCCCCTGGTGCTTAGGGTCACCGACAGGTGGTATTCGTTGTCGCCGACATAGCTACAAGCCTGAAGTGCATCGTGGACCACACCCCGTTTTCCTTGTTCTGGCCACGTTCGTCATCCTGGTCTAACGAGTCACGGCAAGCAAGGGCCGCGGTCGCCCGGCGGGAGCGAAGAGTGGTTGTCGACCATCAGTCGAGTAGCGTTGCGACCAAGTCGCTCCTGGTCAGCGCACTGCGACGGATGCCGTTGGTGAATCAATGATACTACATTGGGTAGTCGAAGTGGCAACTGTCACATGCCGGTGTCGGCGTGCCGACGGTGACGTCCGAGGGCCGTCCTACTGCGGACTGCCTGCGTGCCTGCCCGGCTACCGCCGGGTCGGAGTTCGCCGTGGCCACCGCGCTCACCGGTATCTCGATTGCCGTGGTTTTGTGGCGTCGGTCTCCCAGGCAGGGTTCCGCCAAGTTTGCTGAGTAGCTGCTCGTAGGTCCTGGTGAGGATATCTCCTCCTGTCTACCGGTTCTGCTCACGTTGGCGACCTGCGCGGTGCTGGCGGGAGGTCGAAGGACACCGAGTTGCTGGCGTTGCGGCACGAGTACGCGAAACGGTTCGTCCGAACCGTTCGGGCCGAGTCGCCGACCGAATGTTGATCTTTGGTGAGTGGCACCTGCGCGTTGTCTTGGCTGAGCAGGCACGGCACTACAACGGGCGACGCCCCGCCGTGGACGCGGCTTCAGCCAGCACGGCCTGATCGCCCCGTCGCGGACCTGACCAAGAAGCAGATCAGGCGTTGTCGAACTCGGTCAGCGCCGCCGCGCTGCGGGCGGCGAGTTTGTCCGACGTGAGCCGGAGCAGGCGCGCGGCTACCCCCGAGTCCAGCACGTGGATCTTTGGCGACCGGGTGGACCGGGCAGTCAGCGAACTGCCCCACGCTGGCAGGCGGTAGAGCAGGAACACCGCCTCCAGTAACCGCAGGTAGCTGTTCGCCGTGTCACCCTCGAGATGGACGGGAGTGACTCGTGCCGCGCCGAACCTGTCAGCACGAACCGGCCGGGTCTGCCGGTCGCGGTTGAGTTCAGCCTTGATCGCGTCGAGCACGACGGGAGCGCGCTGATACTCGTCGATGAAGACCGGACCGCCGTCGCCGACACCATACATCAACTAGGAAATCCGAGGCGTCTGAATTCGGTAATCCGAGCCCTCCAAAGTCGTTGATCCGAGCCTGGCGCGTTCGGTAGTCCGAGGCCCCGACCTGCGCCTCGAGCCACGGGCCGGTGCATCCTGTGGGGCGCCAGAAGTCAGCCTGGGCGGCGCTGTTGCATCGGCGGAGTCCGCTGTCCCGCGGCTGCCGATCGGCCATGATCAGGTGATGAGTCGGCGTCGTGCCTGTACCGGGCGGTCGACCAGTACGGCCAGGTCATCGACGTCCTGGCCAGCACCCGCCGCGACCAGGTCGCCGCCCGAAGGTTCTTCGCCCGGGCACTGTCTCACAGCCGCCGGCCGGTGGAAGTCACCACCGACAAAGCACCCGTCTACCCGAGGATCCTCGACGAGCTCCTCCCCGAAACCTGCCACGTCGACGCCGCCCGGGAGAACAACCTGATCGAAGCCGATCACGGCCGGTGGAAAGCCCGGTTACGGCCGATGCACGACCTGAAACGGCTGCGCTCGGTCCAGACCGTCAGCGCCGGACATGCCCTGGTCCAGAACATCCGCCGCGGCTACTACGAACTCGCCATCGACACCGGCCCGCACCTGCGGCTGGCAGCCGCGTGCACCGAACTCGCCGCCGTCTGACCGGGCCTGCCGGGGAGACTGATCGAATGCGGCGCAGCTGTGCCGGACGAGCTCCTGCGATGCGGGACTTTTTCGGGTCGTCCAGATCAGAGCCAACACGGCGGGAGAAAAAATATCATCGACAATCAAAACGCTCAGATCGCTGCGGGAGGTGACGGCCATCGACTCGCTGAGTATCGCGACGCCAAGGAGTCGAAATGAAATAACTTGCGCGTTTCGAACCCTCCACAGGCCTGTGACCTGCGATGATGCTCTCGATCACGTATTTGTTACTTCATTACGTCCCCCAAGCCCACGAGCGGCAAGATCTACGACGGTACCTGGGGCACTCGCCTGGAGCGCGATGGTCGGCTTTACCCCCATGGCCGAACACGCCTGGTCGAAGACCGTGCGGATCCCTGTTCCACAGGGTAGACACACGAGAGGGAAGGCTACGATGTTTGTCAGGGACACCCCAGAGCGTCGAGCAAGCGGATGATCGTTCGGCGCGATCGCGATGAGCCGGTCACTGGCGATAGGTAGGGTTTCCACAGCCACCAATGGCGCGTCGTCCGTGCCGACGAGGGCCATGTCAGTTGCGCCGGTCCGCACGCTCTCGATGAGCCGGTCAGAATTGTCCTCGAACAACATAATCTCGACGCCAGGATGGGCCATGTGAAACGACGCGAGCGCGTCGAAAAGCGGAGTGATGGTGCAGGCTGTGACCATGCCGACAACAAGCCGTCCCCGAACTAGGGA
>NZ_CDWRCM010000329.1:0-2586 GCF_977927585.1 Frankia sp. CcWB2
GCGTGCCGCCGGGCGCCGTGCCGCGGGGCGCCGCCACCTGCGCGGGCGCGGGCGGCAGCAGCTCCCGGGGGTCGGCCAGGGCGACCGCCGGGAGCAGGAATCCGTTCACCGTGCTCTCGGCGAGGCGAGCCAGCAGCCGGCTGGTCGGGTCCGTCCCCTTGCCGGGAGCGAGCAGCTCCGGCCGTTCGTCGATGAACGACGTGCTCACCCCGCCGGCGAGGAAGCCGGGGTCGGCGAGGAGCCGCACCAGGAAGTCGATATTCGTACGCACCCCGCGGACCCGGAACTCGTTCAGCGCCCGCCGGGCGCGCCGCGCCGCCTTCTCCAGCGTGTTACCCCGGGTCGTCAGCTTCACCAGCAACGAGTCGAAGTACGGGCTGACTTCGGCCCCCGGGTACGTGGCGCCGTCGAGGCGCACCCCCGGACCGCCGGGTGACTGGTAGAAGCTGATCGTCCCGGTGTCGGGCCGGAAGCCGTCCGAGGGATCCTCGGTGGTGACCCGGCACTGGATGGCGGTACCGCGCAGGACGATCTGCTCCTGGGCGAGGTTGAGGCCGGCCAGGCTCTCCCCGTCGGCGATCCGCAGCTGCGCCGCAACCAGATCAACCCCGGTGACCTCCTCGGTGACCGTGTGCTCGACCTGGATCCGGGGATTCATCTCCATGAACGTGTACCGGTCGTCGGCGCCGAGAAGGAACTCGACCGTGCCCGCATTGACATAGCCGACATGCCGGGCGAACCGCACCGCGTCGGCGCAGATGCTCGCCCGGACCGCCTCATCGAGCCGCGGCGCCGGGGCGATCTCCACGACCTTCTGGTGCCGGCGCTGCACCGAGCAGTCCCGCTCGTACAGATGGATGATGTTGCCGTAGGCGTCGGCCAGGATCTGGACCTCGATGTGGCGCGGCCGGTCCACCGCTTGCTCCAGGAAGATCGTGCCGTCCCCGAAGGCGGCGGCGGCCTCCCGGGACGCGCTCGCCACCGCGTCGGCGAGGTCGGCGAGGCGTTCCACCCGCCGCAGGCCGCGCCCCCCGCCACCGGCGGAGGCCTTGACGAACAGCGGGAAGCCGACCTCCTCGGCGGCGGCGAGCGCCCCGGCGCCGTCCGGCAGCGGCACCGAGGCGCGCAGCACCGGCAGCCCGGCGGCCAGCGCGGCGTCCCGGGCGGCGACCTTGTCCCCGGTCAGCCGCAGGACCGCCGGGGGCGGTCCGACGAAGGTGATGCCGGCGGTGGCGCACGCCTCGGCGAGCACCGCCGACTCCGACAGGAAGCCGTAGCCGGGGTGCAGCGCGTCGGCCTCCGCCTGCTTGGCCACGGCGAGCAGGGCGTCGATGTCCAGGTATCCGCGCACCGGGTGCCCGGGGCCACCGATCTCGTAGGCCTCGGACGCCTTTGTCCGGTGCAGCGCGGAAACGTCTTCGGGCGTGTAGACCGCCACCGTGCGCAGGCCCAGTTCCTGAGCAGCTCGGAAAACACGGACGGCGATCTCACTACGATTTGCAACCAGTACCTTACGCACACGCGCCTCCTCGGACGGGTGCGCATCATTGTGGGGTGTGCAGGCCGCTACGCGCCAAAGTAACGTCTCAAGGGCCACCTTCGACAGATGGGCATAACGTCGGGACCCATGACGGCCCGTATCGTAGTGTTCGGCGCGACCGGTTACACCGGCCGGCTGGTGACCGCAGAACTCGTGGCTGTCGGGCACCGACCTGTCCTCGCCGGCCGCACGGAGACCAGGGTCCGTGCCCTCGCCGCCGCCTACGACGGCCTGGGGACCGCCGTGGTCGACGCGACTACCCCGGCCGGCGTGGCTGACGCGGCCGACCGGACGAAGGCTCGGGGCGCGCCCAGCGGCGCGTCGCTGGCCCGCCTGCTCGGGCTCGGCACCGGGGACGTGCTCGTCTCCACGGTGGGCCCGTTCCGCCGGTTCGGGCGGCCGGTCGTGGCGGCGGCGGCCGCGGTCGGCGCGCACTACCTGGATTGTTCCGGGGAGGGCGCATTCCTGCGGCACGTCTTCACCGAGGTCGGCCCGCGGGCGGCGGCGTCCGGGGCGGCGTTGATCCCCGGCGCCGGCTTCGACTTCGTCCCCGGCAACCTCGCCGGAGCACTGGCCCTGCAGGCGGCCGGCGGCGAGGCCCGCCGCCTCGACATCGGCTACCTCGTCACGGGCGCTCTCGGGATGAGCAGCGGAACGCGGGCGACCCTGCTGGCCGCGCTGACCGAGCCCGTCATCGTGCTACGCGGCGGCGTCCTCGTCGAGCGCCCGCTCGCCCGCGAGGTGCGGTCCTTCCGGTCGTCCGGCAAGGTCACCGGCGGGTCGGGCGGCCGGCGGGGACACCCGGCGGTGCTGTGGTCGGGAGGGGAGCCGTTCACCCTGCCCCGGCTCGCGCCGGCGCTGACCGACGTCGCGACGTATATCGGCGGCGTCGACCGCGGCATCCGTGTGGGGCAGGCGCTGTCGTTCCCCCTGTCCGGGCTGCGTCGTTTCCCGCCGGGCCGGGCGCTGCTGGCCGCCGCCGCCCGGTCCGCCCTGCGGACGACCGGCCGCGGACCGGACCGGGCGGCGCGGGCCCGCGCCGGGGC
>NZ_CDWRCM010000330.1:0-2578 GCF_977927585.1 Frankia sp. CcWB2
AGCGCACGAGGTCCTGCTGTTCACCGATCTGGCTAATCCGACCAGCAACGGCGTGTATCAGCAGCTTGGCTTCGAGCCTGTTGGAGACCGCGTAGCGCTGCTCTTCGCGTCAGCACCCGCGCCTGGGAGCTGACCGGAACATCAAACTCGCGGACGACCGGTCTGACGAGCTGGATCGATGACCACACGCGGGGCCTGCTTGCCACGGGACAGCCGAACGTCGCTCGGCGCGCGGCGGCTGGATCGGCTGGATCTGGATCGGCTGGATACAGTCTGACGGTGCTGATCATTCAGGTTGAGCTGCCATGATGGGGCGGACCCACGCCCTGAGCGGGGCGGTGGTCTGGCTGGCCGCCGCACCCCTGCTGTCCCGGGAGCAGTGGTTGGGCTCGCACGCGGTGTCCTTGTCCTCGTCCCAGGTGATCGCCGGCGCGGTGGTGTCCGCGGGCGCGGCGCTTCTGCCCGACATCGACCATCCCAACGGTCGGATCGCCAACACCTTCGGGCCGGTCACCCGGGTTATGTGCAGGTGGATCAGCAGGGCCGCCGGTGGCCACCGGCACGCCACCCACTCGCTCCTCTTCGCGCTCGGCATGGGTGTGGTCATGGGCCTGCTGGCCGCCCGTTTCGAGTACGGATGGTGGGCCGCGCTGTTCGTCCTCGTGGGCTTCGGGCTACGTGGGCTCGGCCTGGACTTCGAGAAGCACGAGCACTGGTCGTCCGTCATGGACTGCGTGACCGCCGGGGTCGCTGTCTTTCTCATGCACGGCATCGACATGAGCTTCGCCGGCTACGCGGTCACCCTGGGCTGTCTCGCCCACCTGGCCGGGGACTGCCTGACCCCGCGCGGCTGCCCTCTTCTCTGGCCGGTCACCTGGCGGATGGAGACAGTCCTGGTTCCCCGGACGGACGGCAGGATCGAACACTGGGTTGTCGTTCCGCTTCTCGCGGTTGCCGCGGTAATCCTGACCGTGCGAGTCGTGACGGGCGACGCCGTGTCCCACTGGCTCACCGCCGGTTGAGACACCCGGTCCAGCACCCGCTGGGCGGCGCCGGCGTAGGTGGTGTGCCCGTTGGGGTATTCGGGGTGTGCCGGTGGCGGCGTCGTAGCGATGTGGCGTCGTATCGCTGTGACGCCGTAGCCGGCCTCGGCCTACCCCACCGCCGGTCATCACGGTCATCGCTGGCCGGGGTCGGATGATGCCGGATCCGGTCCGGTGCCCACCGTCGGTCGGGACCGTCGTCGGTGCAGGTCCAGGCAGACGCGCACGTAGGCAACGACCACGATCAGCGCGGCCAGCGAGCGGACGAGCCAGGTGAGATCGTCCGGGTAGAGGACGCCCGCAAGGTAATGATCGATGAAACCGCCCTGGTAGGCCGGTTGACCATCAAGCCGTCGCAGATACTTCTCCAACGGGGTCAGCGGACAGGTGAACCCGATCGTGATGATCGTTACGCCCCAGATGATGGCGGGCACATGCAGCCAGAGCAGCCAGCGCCGCCGCCGGACCAGCAGCCCACCGAAGATGATGAACGCGATCCCGAGCAGGTGGGCCACCACGACGAGGTCGGCGAGAATGTCGTACGTCATCGCTGCTCCCTGTGCGCTACGGTACGCCGACCGCGCGGGATCATCCCGGCCCGGACCGCCGGAACCCGGGCACACGGTGGACCGGGCATACGGTGGAGAGGTGAATGCCGTGAACCCCGTGAATGCTATCGACGGGGTGGATGTCGTCGACGGGGTGGACGGGGTGGACGGGGTGGACGCCGTGGACGGCGGCCCGGGCCCGGTCCCGGTGACCTGGCCTGAGACCCTGCTGCGCCTCGACGAGGATCTCGTCGACTACGAGGTTGCCATGGCGCGGATGCGGGTGATGGTGCGGGAACGGATCGACGGCGTGCGGCCGGACACGCTGTGGTTCCTGTCGCATCCGCCGGTCTACACCGTCGGCAAGCGGACCCGGCCCGAGCACCGCCCGCTCGCGGGGCTGGGCATCCCGGTTCACGAGACCAACCGGGGTGGGCTGCTGACGTACCACGCCCCCGGCCAGCTGGTGGGCTACGTGATGTGTCATATCGGCGCAATGAACGCGGTGGTGCCGTTCCTGCGGCTGTTGGAGGCCCGGTTGGTGGATACGGCCGAGGCGCTCGGCATTCCGGCCGAGCGGCGGGACACCCCGCCCGGGTCCGTCGAGCTCACGGGCGTCTGGACCCGCCGGACCAACCGGAAGATCGCGTCCATCGGCCTGCGGTGCACGCGCAAGGTGACCAGCCACGGATTCGCGCTCAACGTCGACTGCGACATGCGGCCATGGGCCTGGGCAACGCCCTGCGGCATGCCCGAGGTGGAGATGACCTCCGTGCAGCGGGAGCTGACCGACGCGGGGCGCGCCGTCCCGAGCATGGCCGAGGTCCGCGAGATCGCCGCCGAGATGCTCGGCGCACGCAACGTCCCGCACCCCCCGGCGCCGAACCTGAGCTCGGGGAACCTGGGTACGGGGACCCGAGCCGGCCGAACCTGAGTTCGGGGGACCTGGGTACGGTCGGTGGCCCCTGGACCGTTACTTCGTAAACA
>NZ_CDWRCM010000331.1:0-444 GCF_977927585.1 Frankia sp. CcWB2
ATGCTGGCCGCCGGTCTGGCGGCCGGAGTGGCCGGTTGCGATTTGCGGGTCGTCGCCGTCGATCAGCTTCCGCTGCGGACGACTGACCTGCCGCTGCTCCTGCGGACCAGGGCGCTGTCGCGGCGGGCGGACGCTCGGGTCGCCGTGGGAGCCGGCAGCGCGCGACGGGTGGAGGACTTCTACGTCCTGGGACGCGGTTCGGTGTGCAGCATCCCGAATGGTGTCCCCGACCTCGGCGCCCCGCCGCACCGGCCGGCCAGGCCGGGCCCGATGGTGGTAGGTAGCCTCGGCCGGCTCGATCGGATGAAGGGCTATGACGTGCTCATCGCCGCTCTGGCCACGATGGACGGGGCGAACGTGGTTGTCGTCGGTGACGGGGCCGAGCGCCGCCAGCTGATCGAGCTCGCGGCGGCCAGCGGGGTGGCCGACCGGTTCGCCCTCGCC
>NZ_CDWRCM010000331.1:921-3047 GCF_977927585.1 Frankia sp. CcWB2
GGTCCGACGCGGCGCGCGGCGCCCTAGCCGGCTTCGACGTCTTCTGCCTGCCGTCCAGGACGGAGGGCTTTCCGCTGACGATCGTCGAGGCGATGCTATCCAGGCTGCCGGTGGTGGCGACAGCGGTCGGCGGCGTCCCCGAAGCAGTGATCGACGGCGAGACCGGGCTGCTCGTGCCCGCTGGCGACCCGGCCGCCCTGGCCGCTGCGCTGTGCCGGTTGCGGGATGATCCGCTCCTGCGCCACCGGCTGGGGGAACGGGCACGGCAGGCGGCCGTGAGCACCTTCACCGACCGCCAGATGGCCCGCGCCTACCTCACGCTCTGGGAACGGTGCCGCTCGCAGCCGCGGGCCTCTCGCCTGCGGCCCGAACCGCCGCGCCCATGACCTTGAACTGACCGCGAATTCGGGAACTGACGGAAATCTACGAACTGACCACACATCCAGCTCAGGCTTCGCCGGACCTCGTGCCCGGACCAGACCCCGCTCCGGCTCAGTGTGGCTCTCCAGTGGCGTCCGGCAGGCCGCGGCGCGCCAATGCCATCAGCTCCGGCCAGGCGGCCCGCAGGTTGCGGCGCAGCGCGGGCGCCTGCGCGAGAACGGTGCGGAGCACATCGGCGAGACGCTCGCCAGCACAGGCCTGGGCGGGTTCGAGTTCACACCATGCCGGCAGCCTCGCGCTTTCCAGCAGGCCCGAGAACTTGTCCTGGTAGCCGACCGCCAGAGGGGGGACACCCTGGCTGATCGCCGCAACCGCCAGATGCATCCGACCGGTGAGGACCATGTCCACCGCACCTACGAGTGCCTTGGCTCCGGCCGGTCCGGCGTCGGTGTGCAGCACGTGGGCACGTCCGGGTTCCCGCTCGTCCAGCCGGCGGTGCAGCCGCTCGGCGAGCATCAGATCGCCTTGTTCCCCGCGCCGGTCGTGCGGGATCAGCAGCCACGACGTGCCGGCCGACCCGGCATCGCCCAGCCCGTCCACGTACCCGTCGAACAGCCCGGGAACCCGGCCCGCTACCAGATGGTTGATGTTCACTGCGCCCACCCGGCGGCCGTCGGCGCGCTGCCGGTCCAGCCATGCCCGCGCCGGCGCCCCACCGGGCTGGTGGAGATCCGGCTCGAGCAGGAAAGCCAGCTCGGCGACCAGTTCGGCGGTGATGCCGAGCGTAGCCAGCCGGGCCTGGGAGTGCGGGTCCCGCGCGCACACCCGCACATGTCCGCTCAGGCAACGCAGCGCGCGGGCTGCGGCCAGATCTGCCTGTGCCCGCCAGCTGTGCCCCAGCAGGGTGACCTGGGCGCCGGCGTGTAGGCTCAGCGCGGCCAGCTACGCGTAGCGGACCGTGAGCTCGGCACCGTAGGCTCCGTCCAGGATGTCCGCACCGAGGATGTGGACCTCGGTGACCGATGCGAGCAGCGGGACCATGCCCAGCCACGCATCCCAGGCGGCCGCGCCCCGTGCCAGCAGCACCGGTTCCAGATCTCCTGCGGGAGCCGTCCCCAGCGTGCGCTGCCAGGATGGGGCGCCGACGTCAACGTAGCGGCAGTACGCACCGTGCCGGGCCGCAAGCGCCGCCCAGGCGACACGCATCATGGCCTCATCCCCGAGGCTGCCCCAACCGGCCGGTGGCACCAGCAGGGCTGCCGGCTGAGCGCCGCCCGCCCGCAGCTCCGTCGGGGGCCACCCCCGCTCGCCGGCAAGGTCCCGGAGCAGGGTGGCAGGGCCGCACCCGGCGCTACCCTCGTAGCTGCCACTTTCAGGAACGATTCGCCCCGGCCTGTGAGCGGCCTCGTCACCAACCACAGAGAACACCCTTCCGTCATCCCCGCCCGATTCATCGAGGAGTACCTACCCAATACCTGTGAGTGATGACTGGCGTTGCGCCACTCGCGTTATCCTGACCCGGCCGGGTAGCGATCAGGTACGGCTGATGGGGACGTTTCGGGTATGACTGGCGGGGACGTTCTTGAGGATCTGGATCTGGATCTGTCGCTGATCTTGTGATCGAACTGGCCCTCTCATGATCGTCTATTGGTGTCGTGCTGCGATGATCGGCCTGGTATGACCTCCTTGACCTTGGGGTTTGGCTACCGTATTTCGCGAACGTCCTGTTGGACGGGGTCGAGCGC
>NZ_CDWRCM010000332.1:0-2571 GCF_977927585.1 Frankia sp. CcWB2
CCGCCCACCGTCAGCCCACGGGCCGCAACTGATCACAAACGTCGGGTTGGAGTACTAGACGGGTGTCCGCGGCGAGGGCAGTTTCCGGACGATGGTCAGTCCGTCCGCAATGGGCAGCATGACAACCTGTACCCGGGAGTCGTCGGTAAGAAGATCGTTGAACTGTTTGACGGCGACGACAGCAGGATTGTCCGAGTGGGAGCGCACTACGTGCCCATACTGCAACACATTGTCGACGATGATGACCCCGTTCGGGTTCATCCGGGGAAGGAGAAGCTCGTAATACCTCCTATACGAGGTCTTGTCCGCGTCGATGAACGCCAGGTCGAAGGTGGGTTCTTCGGGGAGTATGCCGAGGCTGTCGGCCGCCGGTCCGAGGACGAGGTCGATGTGATCGGAAACACCGGCCCGAGCCCAGTACCGGCGGGCGACCGAGGTCCATTCCGTGCTGATGTCCAGGCAGAGAAGTCGGCCGTCGGCGGGCAGGCCCCGGGCGATGCACAGCGCGGAATAGCCGGTGAAGGTACCGATCTCGACCGCGCGGCGCGGGGCGATCGAGGCCGTCAGGATGGTCAGGAACGTCCCCTGCTCGGCCGGTACCTGCATCTCCGCCTCGGGGAGCGCCGCCGTCACGGCGGAGAGTTCGTCGAGGATCGGATCCGGGGGTGAGCTGTGCTCCGTCAGATAGCTGTGGATCGGATCGGCCAGATAGGATGATTTCAATCTCTTGCCGTTTTTTGCGCCTTCGCGGCGAAGCGTGCTGACGCCGGTTGCCGCGACGTCACGAAGCTTCTGTGCCGGACTTTTTACCATGATCAGTGGAACTCCATTCCTGGTGGCTCGGTTCGAAAATAACCGGCCCGGGACGCATTGCGGTTACGGACCGCTCCTCGGCTCGGAAAGAACCAGTAAAGATCATCTAGTGAATCGGGAGTCTGGTGGAGCCGTTGCCCGGTCGCCACGGCCTGTCGTCGGCCATGGCGTGATCCGTCGTGACGTAATCCACTACTTCCAGTAGTTCGTGGATGGTTGCCGATGTCCGCCGAGGGCCCGGGCCGCCCGCGCCCCGGAGCCCGGCGCGGCCGCGATGCGGGTGCCGCCCGCCGCGTCCACGAATCTCTGCGCGGGTGCCGGCCGGGCGGCCGTCGGCCGTCGGTCTGGAGGTGTCCGGGGCAGGTCGAGGACGACGCACAGACCCCGGCTGGCACTCTCGGCCAGAGTGACCGTCCCGCCGTCGGCGGTCGCCAGGGCATGCACGATGGCGAGCCCGAGGCCGTTCCCGCGCCGATCGGCCCGGCCGGGCACCTCTCCTCGCTGGTCGGCGCATCGCTGGTTGTCGCATCGCTGGTCGGCATTGAGGTTGGAGCTGAACCGGCGGAAGGCGGCGGCCCGCTGCTCGGCGCTCAGGCCGCGCCCGCTGTCGGCGACCGTGAGCCGCGCCATGCCTCCCGCCGTCCTGCTTCCCGCCGTCCTGCTTCCCGCCGTCATGGTGCTCTGCGGTCCGGTGACGTTCATCTCGTCCATCTCGTCCGCGGTGCTCCCCGTCCCGAGGCCCGCCTCCGCGGTGCCCCCGGCGCCCACCGGGCGTGGCTGGGCCGGTGGGTTCGTCCCGGACGCGACGCTGACCCGGCCGCCGGACGGGGTGGCCTCCAGCGCGTTGCTGAGGAGATTGTCGAGGATCTGCTCCAGGCGCCCCGGGGTGCACTGGACGACTTGGTCCGCGTCGACGTCGCAGGTCAGTGTCACTCCGGCGGCGGCTGCGACCGGTCGCCGGATCAGGCATCGTTCCTCGGCGACGACCGCGAGGGGGATCGGCTGGGTCGGGATCGGTGCATGCTCGGCCCGGGAGACCGCCAGCAGCCCGTCGACCATCCGGGAGAGCCGGTGCACCTCGACCAGGGTGCCCGCGACCTCGTCGGCGGTGTCCGCGTCCACGTCCTGTTGCAGCAGCTCCAAGCGCAGGCGCATCGCCGTCAGCGGGGTGCGGATCTGGTGGGAGACGTCGGCGAGGAACCGGCGCTGGCTGTCGACCAGTAACTGGAGCCGTCCCGCCATCGCGTCGAACGTCGTGGCAAGTTTGCGTGCCTCGGGCGGCCCACCGACGGCTCTGGCCCGGATCGTGAGATCGCCGGCACCGAGTTCGGTCGCCGCCTGCTCGAGCTGGCGCAGCGGCCGGCCCACCCAGCGGGCCAGCAGGATCGAGATCCCCAATGCGGTCAGTGCGACCAGGACGCCCGCGAGGGCGATCATCGTCCACCGGTGGATGATCGAGGCGCGCAGCCCGGCATCGCTGCGCGCGACGGCCAGGATGCCGACCAGACCCTGCGCGTTGGACACCGGAGCAATAATGATCATCCGGTGTCGATTGGCCGCGTTCGGGTTGATGACCACGTTCTCCCGGCGGGCCCGATCCAGATCCCAGGCCATGATCGGGATGTCGTCCCCGGTGTCGGCCACGGGCGTACCGTTCGGGTCGAACAGCCGGAGCTCGTCCGGTGGCACGGCCGCACTGTCGCGTACGGCGGCAGGCAGCGGGGCCGCGCCGGCGGACAGCCGCCGCCACTTCACCGG
>NZ_CDWRCM010000333.1:0-2524 GCF_977927585.1 Frankia sp. CcWB2
TCCCGCCGTCGGCCGCTCACCACGGAGGCGACCAGGCTCACCGGCGCCAGCACCGCGAAGAGCAGAACGTAGACTGTCCGCAGCAGGGCAGCCATGCCCAGGGCGGCGACGAGCGGCAGCACCGTCGTGAGGACCGGGACCGGGACACGGCGGGGTTCGGCGGGTGCGGCCGGCAGGGCGAAGACGGACTCCCGCTCCAGCGGATGCAGGCGAGGCGGACGGTTGACGTCGAGCATGCCAGGAGCGGAGACGGACGGGCGGGTCAGCACCGTGAGCGGTGCGGGCCGCACGAGCAGCAACGTCACCGGGGCGATCCGCACCGCGGCCAGGATGGTGCTGGCAGGCGACGATAGGTGGTCGCCGACGACGGCCGCGCCCGGACCGGCTGTGACGGTGCACCGACCGCCGACCTCGACCCGGATGGTCAGCGCGGGCTCGTCGCTGCTGTGACCCCCCAGCGTGACAGTGCAGCCGGGTCCCGAGCCGACGGTGAACTCACCCGCCGGCAGGTGATGAATGTCGCCCGCCCCGGGCCCACCGATGATCATCAGGTCGACCAGACCCGTCCCGCGGACCCGCCGGGACACCGCGACATCAAGGCTCACCACCGCACCCTCCCGCAGCGGCGAGGAGGCCGGGTCGTCTCCGGGTCGAGTGGACGGACGGTACCGGAGACGTTGATCGAGGGCCCGGCCCGCGCCAGTGTGGGAGTACGCCGATGCGGGCGGACAGCGGCGGCCATCGCCCCGGCCACCGCACGGAGCGGGGTTTCCGGGGCGGCGGTCAGTAGTACGTCCGTGCTGGAATTCCGGGTGGCATCGAGGACGGTGAGGGTGAAGCGCATGTATGGAAGATACGGCGTGGAAAAGCGGGGAGCGGGACGGGCCGACGGGGAGTTCTTCTACTTGGTGTTGTGGTCGAAATATGTGGTGGCGCAGAAACCACCATGACGATTCATGGCGAGTCGCAAGGATGATGCTCCCGCCCGGCCGTGCGTGCCATCGCCCGGGTGCGCATCACCTCCGCACCCGCCAGCTCCACCATGGCGTCACTCACCTCGGCAGCGTCGGCCGGGATCGGGAAACCGACCGCAGGTTCGGGTGAGCGCGCCTGGCCGGTCGGAGACGGCCCGGCCGACAGGGCCACTCCGACGCTCACTGACATGCTGATCCGATGACCGTGCACGTCCAGCGGTTCGTCCAGGGAGGAGATGAGCCGCTCGGCCAGGGTTGCGGCCTCGGCTGCGGTAACGGGTCCGGTGACGATGACGAACTCGTCCCCGCCCCAGCGCCCGAGAATGTCGCCGGGGTGGAGTACCTTCGAAAAGCGGCGGGCGGCGGCATCCAGAACGGCATCGCCCGTCGGATAGCCGAAGGAGAAATTGACTCGACGAAATGCATCCAGGTCAAGGAAGAGAACGGCCGTTCCGCGGTTGTGCCCGGTTTTGGCCGTGCCTGTTGTGATGGCCGTGCCGGCGGCGGCTGGCAGGGCGTGTCCGGGGGTTGTTCCGGGCGCCACGGTGGTCACAGTGTCCGGCGGGCCCGCGGCCAGTCGGACAGCGAGAAGCGCGCGCAGCCCCGTGCGGTTCACCAGCCCGGTTGTCGCATCTGTCGACGCGTGATGCCGCAGCTCCTCCTCCCGCTGGTGTCGCTCGGTGACGTCGTCGACGACGACGATCAGACCGTCACCACGGATCAGCGGGCGCAGGCG
This sequence comes from Frankia sp. CcWB2, assembly GCF_977927585.1. Taxonomy (NCBI): domain Bacteria; kingdom Bacillati; phylum Actinomycetota; class Actinomycetes; order Frankiales; family Frankiaceae; genus Frankia; species Frankia sp. CcWB2. Next base: position 1,711 of record NZ_CDWRCM010000333.1, read on the forward strand.
TACGTCGAGCCAACGATAACCATGTGGCGTCGGTTTCGGGATTTCGATCCGGGCCTGCTTGCGTCGTCGGTCGATCATCTGCCGGGACAGGATCGCCAGTGCCCGCACCGGGGCAGCCGGATCGGCGAGCGCCGCGGCGGCCAACAGGGTCGCGGGTCGGGCTGTGGCTCGTTCCGCCGGCCGAGCCGCTGATCGAGCCGCTGAGTTGGCCGCGTTGTCGCATGCCGCCAACCAGCTGATGCCCGGCCGGACGGGGAGCAGGGCCACCCCGGTGGCGGCATTGCGGCGCCATGCCTCGTTGAGGCGGGTCACCGTTCCCTCCGGGCCGAGCACGGCGACCGACGAGGGGAGGGAGTCAAGGACGGCCACCGCGACGTCGTCGGTCAGCACCGAGCTGGTTCCTTCCGACTGCCGGTCCAGGGGTGGCCGGGTAGGTGAGTTGGACGTACCTGCCTTGCGGTACTGGACACGGGTGGGTCTGCCGTGGGAGCGACGCGTCACGCGCTCCCGCGGCCGGGCGGGACTGCTGTGGTGAGATCAATCCGATCATCCCGGCTTCCTCGTATACGTGTTTTCGGTTTTGCTGACCGGTGTGCGGAGTGGGGGTTGGGTGAGTGCGGCGGGTGCGGGCGGATAGTGACTCCGCTGGGCGAGGGTGGCTGCAGCCGGTCAGCCGGTCAGCCGGTCAGCTGCGGCGACGGACAATATGGAATCCCGCCTCGGCCAGAATCATCGGTATCAGCCTGATGGTCTCGCGGTCCTTCTCGCGACTAGTACTCCAACCCGACTTTTGTGATCAGTTGAGTTGTAGCTT
>NZ_CDWRCM010000334.1:0-1113 GCF_977927585.1 Frankia sp. CcWB2
GACCTCGCTAGCCCGGCCCACCAGTTCCAGGGTTAGACGCAAGGTCTCCTCGATGTCGTCATACATCGTGGCGGCGGTGCGCAGCGTGCTTTCGGCCTGCCGTAGCTCCGTGGCGACCCGGGCTTGCTCCTCCTGGGCCAGGTCCTCCGGAACAGAGCCGGTCACCACTCCACGGGCCAGCCGCCGCCGCTCGTCGGCCAGCTCCCCGACCCGCCGCTTGGCCCGGGCAACCTCCGGCGCGGCCTGGGCCTGCTGGTGCTGGATCTCCGCCCGCACGCCTTCCCGGATTGCATCCTGTACTTCTTCCGAAATCCGCACCGTCTTCCAGTACCGTTCAACGGCCTCTTCCACCGCGTCCGCCAGCATGTAGGGGGCAGCGCAATCGGTACGGTGGTTCTGGCGCCCAAGGCAGTAGAAATAGAGGTACTGGCCCTTTGCATTCATCAGGGAAAGCCGCTCACCGCAGGCACCGCAGTACACCGCGCTCTTGAGATAGTGGGTGTGTACCCGCCGCTTTTCACCGGCGACGTTGTGCAGGGCGAGCATCTCCTGTACCCGTATGAACAGGGCTTCGGAGATCAGCGGCTCATGGCGGCCCTCGTACTCAATACCCTTGAAAGTTACCTTGCCGATGTAGTAGCGGTTATTCAGCACCCGCGATACATGGGAGATGGCGAGCGGCCCCGGCAGCTTCTTCCCGTGCGGCAGCGCCATGAGACCCCGTTCAGCCAGGGCGTCGGTGAGTTGCCGCAGTGTCCACTCTCCGGTGGCGTACATCTCAAAGGCCCACCGGACATGCGGCGCGCGCTCTGGGTCGATAATGACAATAGTCACCTCCCGGCCTTCGATGCGCTGCCGGGTGTTGAGATAGCCAACCGGCGCCCGCCCTGGTGTCCCACCAACTTTCGCCTTCTGGGTTATCCCCTTCAGGGCTTCGGTCGCCAGGTTGCGGGAGTAGAACTCCACGATCCCAGCCATAATCGCGTGGAGCAGCTGCCCGCCGGGCGTCTCGTCAATATTTTCTTTGACGCTTACCAGCGTGGCGCCTACAGACTTCAGCTCGAACATGATGTTGGCGTCATCCCGCCGGTTACGGGCGAAGCGGTCTACCTT
>NZ_CDWRCM010000334.1:1213-1783 GCF_977927585.1 Frankia sp. CcWB2
GTCCAAGATGACATAGTCGATGTCGCCCTGCTGTTTAACGAAGGCTATCATCTTTTGAAATTCTTTGCGGTCGGCAGTCTTGGCGGACTCGCCCCGGTCGACGAATACTGCCACTACCTCAGCGTCAAGGCTGGCGGCTTTGCGTTCGCAGGCCTCCCGCTGGGCAGGCAAAGAGTAGCCGTCCGGGTCATCGTCGCGGCCAACCTGCTTGAGGGTCGATACCCGCAAGCAGATCACAGCCCGCTTGCTCCGCCCAGTACCAACCAGCAATCCGGCGGGAGCCAGGGATGGCGCGACTACTCCCGCTACCTTAGCCATCATCCCGTCCTCCGGTTCCGGTACAGTTCCGCCACCGCATGTTGCACTTGCGCCTCGAAACGTTCCGCAGGCGATACCGCCTGATCGTCGGCCGCCCCCTCGGCCTCACCGGCCCCAGCCGTAACCTTCTCGGCCATAATTACCTGCACGCCCCGATGATGCGTCAGCGTATATAGGCCACCGTTTCGGATGGCGTTGGCTCCCAGCACGCGCACCGATGCCACGATGATGTAGCCGATATCGGTGCTCTTA
>NZ_CDWRCM010000334.1:2156-2976 GCF_977927585.1 Frankia sp. CcWB2
TTATTTCATTTCGACTCCTTAGCTACAAGACTCAGCATAGAACGCAGGCCCGGACGGTCCCGGAAAGCGCGGGAGCCTTGGTCCGCGTAAACCCACACTACGGTCATTCCCAGCTCCCGCGCCGCTTGCTCGCAGGCCTGGCGCTATAGCTCAAGGGATTCTTTGCCGCCCGCCCCCTCGGAGGCGGTGCGCAGGTAGATTACCGCGCTCGGGCGATCAACTCGTACTTCATTCTCATGCACCTCTTCCATAAATACTCCTTTCCTTGAGGGTCATTCTTCCCAGTGAAGGAAATGGCCGTTTTTCCGGCCCCATCCTATGTCAATTCCCGCCCGAAATCCCCGTTATTCTTCCAGGAATTGACACAGGTTAGGACGCCCATTTTTCAGCTTTGCACAGCCAAAAACAAGGTGTTGAGAGCCGGGGGAAGTACGCGAATGCGCACCTCCCCCGGCCCGCCCGCGCGACGTAGCCCTTTCGGCTACCTCACTTGCTCCGAGATCCGGGCTTTTCCGGCCCGCCGGGCGTCCCCGGAAGCAGTAGCGCCTCCACCGCCTGGCGGGCCGCCGCGGCCTGGGCTTCGGCTTCGGCGATCACCGCCTGAGCCTTCTCCGCGAAGTCCGGCGCGGATCGCTTGGCCTCCACGTAAAACTCGGCGGCGGCCAACAGCGCCGCTCCCATGGTGGAACCGTCCACCCGCACGATCAGCTCAAGCTGGGCGTGCAGGGCGTTCGGCAATTTCACCGCCAGGGTCTTGTGACCCCCGGGCCGGTCTTTCGGTTCCGTCACGGAAACCTCCTCAGGGGACGTAATGAAGTAA
>NZ_CDWRCM010000335.1:0-1797 GCF_977927585.1 Frankia sp. CcWB2
GGCCCGGTCCGTGACCTGGTCGGCCTGTCGCTGACGGCGGAGCACCGCCGGGGGCACGGCGCGTTGTACGGCGCGGTGAACCACGGCCGGCTGGAGGTGGAGCGGCTGCGACGGCCGCTGGCCGGGCTGCCGCTCCCGCGGGCCGCCTCGGTCCCGACGACGACCTCACCACGGTGACCGCCGCCCAGGTACCGACGTCGACCGCGCCTGGCAGGCGTTCCTGCGCCGCTTCGGCCGGGAACACACCGTCCGCCTGTTCAAACAGACCCTCGGCTGGACCGCCCCGAAAATCCGGTCCCCTGAGCCACTCCGCCCGAAGACACCGCTTCCGGCCCGCGCGCCGAAATCCACCCGACCCGGCCCCGGTCGCCCACCCGGCCGCGCCAACCGACGACAAGCGATCATCCAACCGGTCGGGAAGACCACGGACAGGTCAACGGCCACAGAATCTGAGGGACAAACAAGTTAAACGACAAGCTCAGATCGTGGGGGTGCGCCTGCACGGTGTTCGGGGTCGCTCAAGGTCGGTCAGGTGCCCCAGATAGTGCTCGATCAGCGCGACCGGGCCATCGTCTCCGAGTACGGTCCATGGCTTACGCCGCGTGGCGGGTGAGGGCGGAAGCTGAACAGGCATCGCCCCCCATTGGATCAAGGTTGCGGGCCTGCCCTCAGGCACGATTTACCCGGTCCTGGCCCAATGTCACGTAGCCTAAGTCGATCTTGTTGGCTGGTTTTGGGGTTGCGCGGCGTGGCTGGGTGACGTGCGACGATGTGCCTGTTTTGATCATCGGCTGTGAGTGTGGATGGGCTGGATCGTGCGGATGTGCGTCCTGACCAGGTGACGTTGGGGGTGCTGGTCGACTCGGTGCCGCGGGACGCGGTGGATGCGGCGATCGCCGTGTGCGGCGTGCGGGAGAGACGTTCGGAGGGCAAGCTGCCCGCGCATGTGGTCACCTATCTGACGTTGGCGTTGTGCCTGTTGCCCGACGACGACGAAGAGGTCGCGACCAAGGTCACCGGGTCGTTGGACCGGTGGGGCTGCTGGAACGCCGCCTGGAGCGTGCCGACGGCCAGCGTTATCACCCAAGCCCGCAAACGCCTGGGCCGGACAGTGTTCCCCGAGTTGTTCGAGCGGACGTGCGGGCCGGTCGCCGGGACGGCCGGGCCGGGCGCCGCCGCGACGGCGTTGGGCACGGCGCGCGGGTCGTTCCTGTGTGGCTGGAGGCTGCTGGCGATCGACGGGTTCGACGTCGACGTGCCGGACAGCAAGGAGAACGCCGCCGGGTTCGGGTACGCGGGGTCGGGGGAGAACCGGTCGGCGTTCCCGAAGGCCCGGGTGGTGGCGTTGGCCGAGTGCGGCACCCACGCCTTCGTCGCCGCCTACCACGTCGGGGAGAAGACCCTCGCCGGACGGTTGTACCCGCGGCTGAGGGCGGACGAACTGCTGACCGCCGACCGGGGTTTCTACTCCTGGGCGGCGTGGGACAGCGCGAGCGCGACCGGGGCGGCGTTGGCGTGGCGGGCCCCGACGGTGCTGTCAAGTTCTCTGTGTGCGGGGTGGTTCCTGTTCTCTCTGCTTGCCGATACTAGATCATCTTTAGGCTTTGTGATCTCGCGGGCGCGCCGCGCGCTGTGCTGGGGCAGGTCCCGCCTGCCCCTGTGCCCTGACCCCAGGGGCCGCAGAGGTCTTCGGGGTCAAGGGCGGCCCGCAGGGCCGTCGCGTCAGCGATCGCGTAGCGACCTACGCAAGAGGCAACAGACCCCTGCGGCCCGGTCTGTGACCTGCCTGTGGCCGCT
>NZ_CDWRCM010000335.1:1897-2517 GCF_977927585.1 Frankia sp. CcWB2
AAACCGCCACGCATCCGCTGGCGGCCCGCCTGCTCCGTCCCCTCGTGCTTGAATTGGTGCGCGCGTACACATCGTCGCCGCCGGTACTGGCATATCGGTAATGGGGAGGCTGCAGTGGCCCATCAGCCGTACCTGTGTGGTCTGGACGCTGCCATGGACATCGTCGGAGGCAAGTGGAAGGCGCTGATTCTCTGGGAGCTACAGTCGCACCGGCGCCGTTTTGGCCAGCTGCGCAGGGGGCTTCCGGGGGTGAGCGAGAAGATGCTGATCCAGCAGCTCAGAGAGCTGGAGACGGACGGAGTGGTGCTGCGGCAGGTCTACGACCAGGTCCCGCCAAAGGTCGAGTACTCGTTGACCGATCTCGGCTCGACGCTCATGGAGGCGTTGTGGCCGCTCGCCACCTGGGGCGAGAAACACGTGGCGAGCATCGGCACGTCAAGCGAGGTCAGCGCCGCGTCCGGGGAGAACTGAGTCCTGCGCGGCGATCCCGTCCCGCACAGCATCGGGCCGCTCCGCACCTGTACGCCCGGCGGTGGCCATGATCACCGCCGAGCTCCCGTTGCGCCCGCGGGCCCGACCACCCGCCAGCGACATACCTAACGTTACTCGTCGACCGGGGG
>NZ_CDWRCM010000336.1:0-527 GCF_977927585.1 Frankia sp. CcWB2
GGTTCCGCTTCCAGGATCGGCTCCAGGACCAGGAGAAGGCTGCCAGGACGACCTGGCCACGGGTCACGGGAGTCCCTGACCGGCGCCATTTTCGGGCACCCTTCAGAATCTTTGTCTCCCGGACCGGAAACGGCCGGAACCGCTGCCTCTCCAGCTTCGCGCGAATGTTGGAAAGAAATTCCTCCACGCCACGCCCGGCCTCGATGACCCAGCCGGTCCGCCCGTCCACCCCGGTCGTGCGAGCCCCCTGTTCCCCCGGACCCGATGCCAGCCCAGGATCAGCACCAGCCGAGCCTGCCACGAGGTTATGTAAGTCAACAAACCGACGCTCACGGCCGTCGGCCGCCCAACGGTGCGGTTTCATCTGAATCCCCAGTACCCGCGCCCGAGCCTCGACGAGGCCCGGCCACGGCACCCCGGTATTCACCGGCGTCCTCCTGGCCTTTCAGCCTGCGAATCAGCCCACGAACCGCGGACGTGCTGCCATCCTTTCCCCTGTGCGCGGCTTTCCCGCGCCCGGCGCACAC
>NZ_CDWRCM010000336.1:1098-2667 GCF_977927585.1 Frankia sp. CcWB2
GACGGCTCCGCCTCGCCCGGACGGTCAGCCGGCCGTGGGCCTGCTCGCCGTCCCACTGGACGCGGGCGGGCGCGGGTGGGCGAGACCGGAACGGTTCTCATGTTCACCGTGTACCGACTAGTAGGGGCGGTGCCCGGCTTTACCCCGGCAACTCTCCCGGTAGGCACGCCGTAGGCCTTCCCTGCCGCCTCCTCGACGGTACCCATGCCCGCTGGAAGAGGCCGGTCGTGTGGTTGCGCCAGATCGCTGCAACCCGTTGGGCGACACGGATGGCGACGCCTTCGAGGGTGCGCCCACCGTCGCGGTAGTCATAGCCGGCCCAGGTCCGAGCGGCGGCCCGCCCTGGCCGGGCCCGGTACCCGGGGGAAGGAGAGGAGAAAACAGAGATACTCCGGGTACCCGGCCGTGGCCGTTAGGGGTTCGGGCGGGCGGGGGCCAGGGTTTGCCGAGCCATCGGTAAAGGTGTCTGGGACGCCCGCGGGACCCGCCGTCCAAGATCATGGTGACGTAGCCGGCCTCCTTGAGATCCTTGAGGTACCGCTGGACCGTGGACCGGTCCCGGCCGATCTGGTCGGCGATCTCCGCCGCCGACATCGGCTCGGACGCCCAGAGCAGCACGGCGACGATCTCTTCCCTGACCCCGGTCCGGGCGGGCGGTGCGGGCTGGGTGGGCGGTGCAGGCGGTGCGGGCTGGGTGGGCGGTGCGGGCCGGTCGGGCTGGATGGGCTGGTCGGGCGGTGCGGGCTGGTCGGGCTGGGCGGGCCGGTCCCTGAGATGACCCCAGAGATCGTCGATTGCGCGGACAATTTTTTTGAGTTCGCGGGCAATTTTTTTGAGTTCGGCCCGGTTATATAGCGTGATCACTATGATAGTGGTGATGCCGACGACCACTTGCAGGCCCAGATTCTCCGCGGCGCTGGGCAGCTGCGTGAGCAACTGGTGGTGCAGATCTTTCATGCTGACGTCGACTCTGACCTCACCGACGGTCTTACCGTCGGTGTCGCGCAGCGGAACCTCGGCGCGCACGGACGACCCCAGGCTCCCGGACCCGCGACTGACAGTTTCCTGTTCGTGGAGGGCACCCGAGGGGTCGGCGCTGACCGGTTTGCCGATGTTCTTCGGATCGGGATCGGAGCAGCGGATACCCCGGCTGTTGATGACGACCACGGACTGCGCTCCTGTGAGTCGCCGGGCCTGTTCGGCGAGAGCCTGCACCTCCCCCGCGGGATCCTTCCCCATGACCGCCCGGGCCAGGAGCAGGTCGGATGCCACCGCACGCGCGATCTCAATCGCTCCCTGCTGGCGCTGGTGGACAAGGTCCGTGTACAGCTTCAGGTCGGTCAGTCCACTCCCGATGCACAGCACGAGCAGTAGGGAGACGACGCGCATAGGTACTGCCCCTAGTGGTGGATCGAGGTGGATGGTTCGACAGGCCGTAAGCGTAGGCCGACCGGCATGAGCGGCGCCCCGAGTCGCGAACCGGAAGGCACGACGCCCATCGCCCGATGGTGCCCGAAGATCCGTCCGCGCCGTCGTACGACGAGCTCGCGGCGCTGGTCATGACACAGG